>CANRBR010000039.1 GCA_947628915.1 uncultured Bacilli bacterium
GTCTTACAACAATATTTACAGTATCATCAACTAAAGTAAGTTCAGTCCCATATATCCCTTTAAAATGGTCTTTAGGGTCTTCAATCTTTTTATTATATGAACTTATTATTCCATAAGCAATAGGAAATGCTTGACAACCACTGTGGTCCGTTATAGCAACACCCTTATATCCCATCTCTATCGCACGGCTTACAAGTTCACATGTGTGTTTACCTAAATCTACTTTAGTCACACCATCCATTTGACTCATCATAGTATGGGCATGTAATTCTACTCTTTTTACTTCTGCATCGTCTACTATTTTAACCTCTTCATGATTACTGTAATTAACATCCATTATGCTTAATACATCGTCATTTGAATACTTATCTTCTTTAACAGAGCCTCTAAATCTATACCAATTACCAACTTTTATAAGTTTTGTAAGCCTTTTTAATTCATCACTATCGTGTACAAATATTTTTGCTTGCATACTATCAGTTCTATCAGTAATATTCAAAGATAAAATTCTAAGTTCACTTCTAGTTTCTATTACCTCTAAACTAAATACTTCTGCATCAAATGTTACAAGAGGCATTTTGCCTGTTACAGTATCTATTCTAGTATTTTCATCATCTATAACTCTACCTAGTATTACTTTTGGATCATCAACTGTCTCTATACTTTTTGGAGTATAATTTTTCTTCCAATTAGGTTTCTCTTCCTTAGGAGTCTCATTCAAACGCGATAAGTCTATATTACTTGTATCTACTTTAGATGATTCTATCTCCTCTTGAAGTTTTATGGACTCTTCTTCATCTACTAATATATTTAGTTTAATATCTTTATATCCAACTCTATTTAAATATTCTTCAATTTTTAGTTTATATTCTTCTAGTTTTTTAAGTTCAGCAACGTTATTTACATATATAAGTATCTCACTATCATTTACTTCTATTTTATTGTTAATAAACATTTTAAGCATAGAACTTTCATTACTATAAAAATCTATTATATATTTTAAATAATCGATTAATAAATTATTGTCAATTTCTTTGACATTAAAAACCACATTTACATTTTCTATATCTTTAAATGATTCTTGTAATTTACTTACAAACTCTTTATATAAATCTATATTTATATTACTATCTATAGTAATATAAAAACAATAACTAGTCTTATCCTTATTACCTACTATTTTATCTAGTTTTGCAGTTTTTAATTCATCTATACATTCATTTGAAAGGTTTAATTTATCGATCAATGTCTTTATCTTAGAGTCCATACTACCACCTTATATATAGTATATCAAAAATAGATTCTAATTAAAACCAAAAAACAAAAAATAATCAAAGTTTTTGTACTTTGATTATCTTGTCTTTGCTCTTTCTTCATATGAATCGAGTGTTACAAACTGTCCTCTTAAATCTGGCTGTTCATAACGCGTTGGTTCCGCATTTGGATCTAAAGCAACAAATTGCCCTTTTAAGTCTGGCTGTTCGTAACGTGTTGGTTCCGCATTTGGATCTAAAGCTGCAAATTGTCCTCTTAAATCTGGTTGTTCGTAACGTGTTGGTTCTGCATTTGGATCTAAAGTATATATTTGATCTGATGTTTTAGGCTGTTCATAATGCGCTTCTTCACTTGGAGGAAACACAATATCTTTACTTACCTTAGATTCATCATTATTATTTACGATATTATATTCATCATCTAAATTTACTTCAGTTTCTTCTTGATTTTCACTATCATTTTTCTCTTCTTTATTATCTTTTCGTTTCAATTTATTAACTAGATTTTTTAAAGATTCTAACTTAGTTTTATTTTCTTCAGACTCTTCTTGATTTTCTTGTTTTTCGCTAATTTCATCTTCATTATCTTTTTTCTTTAATTTACTAACAAGAGCTTTTAATGATGTTAATCTAGATGGAGCAAATACACTGTTTAACTTATCAATTACATCATTTTTTAATAAGTAAGAACCCTCAGGTAAGTTAGTTGGTCCCACTTCTCCTAATTGTACTTGATCCTTATTAGAAGGTCCTCCATATAACAATTTACCTTCAGAATCTTCTTTATTTTTTAAAGATAATATTGCTGAATCTTTTAATTGAGATTTAAATTTATCAAGAGTTCTATATGTTATTTTATATTTTTTACCTGATTCTTTTACTGTATAAGTTCTACCTTTTTGTTTATTATACAATCTATCAATTGCTTGATTAAAATCAGATGTGTACAAATACTCACCATTTGGTAATTGTATTGGTTCATCATCACTATGTAAAATATTACCTATATTTGAATAACTTGAATTAGTATCATCTTTAGCATTAACATATCTACCGTTTTGACCTAATTTACCATTGCTACCATTTATTCTAACTGTTCTTAAATTTTCTATTTCTTTAAGTATTTCATTATATAGTGCTTTTAGTAAATCGTCTTGTGTCTCTACAGTGATATTACCCTTTTTATCTTTTTCGTAATCAACTAAAGCTGGTGTTTCTTTATCTTCTATCATATCAGATAAATCATCAGTTTTATCGTTTTCTTCAGTTTTTGTCTCATGAGTATCATCATTTACTTTATTTATATCAGCTGGTCTTTCTGATAATTTTCTTTCTTCAAAAGGAGCTTTACTTCTCATTAGATATTCAGCTTCTTCTTTAGTTAATTCCATTAAAGCTAAATTTTGCTTGATTTTTTCTAAACAAGCTCTAAGTTCTTCACATTTTTCTTTAATAATATTGCTCTCATCATAAAGTTTTTTCCACTCATCAGCATTTATAATTTGATGATTATTATCATACTTATATTCAAATCTATTAATTTTTAACATAACTTGTTGAAAATTAATTTCTTCTTGATCTAATTGTAGTGATAACTCTTTTTGCATTGAAATTAACTGTTTTTTTGTATTTAATTTTATTTCTACCATTTCACTTAAAGATATATTAGAATTTAAAGCATTCTTAGCATCTTTCATAGCTCTATTTGATTCATTAAATTCATTTAATAAATCTTTAGCATAAGACATATCTATTTTATATTCTTCTCTATGTCTATTTTGTTGGTTATTTAACTCATTTTCTAATTCATCTATTTGTTTTTGAGTAACTATATCAAAAGATTTTATCTCAGCAAGTAACTCTTCTTCTTGTGATTTATACATTTCTTCTAAATCTTTTCTAAGTGTAGCACCGTAACCGACATATAACATAGGTTGAGATTCAATATACTCGTTTATCTCTTTATCTTTGTTTTTTCTAAGTCTTTCTAGTCTCAATTCTAATTGTCTTTTTTCTAATCTTCTTCTATTTAATACATCTGACATTTTCTCCCTATTTTGTTTGACATTTTCTTCAATGCCATTAATGCCATTAATTTTATCAAAATAAGGTTTCATAATTTCATTTAATCTTTCGTTCATTTTCTTCCCCTCCAAAAATATATCACGTATTCTAACACATTTTTTTTAATTAGTCAAATCTAATCCTCATCTTTTGTTAAAGAAAATTTGCTTAATACATAATCTAGTTCTTCGTTATCCTTAACTTCTTCTAAAACTATTTCTTCACCTTTTAATTTTTCAGATGCTATAACAATTTCTAATGGTTTTGAATTAGTTACTAGAAATACATATCTAACATTGTGTAGATTCATTATATTTACTACAATATATTCTTTATCATCATCTAACTTAACAATTTCTCCTACTTCTAACACATTATCACTCCTATCTAATTATCTATATATTTGCAGTCTAAATAATTATCACTTAAAACTGTAAACTTTAAACTATCATCTTTTACCGAATTCCCTGTTTTAGAATTTACCATAGATTTATCTACTATTCCATATGATATCAAGTCTTTTATTTCTATATTAATTACATTATCTACAGTTATAGATTCTTTAAAACTTTTATTATTCATTATATATTGTCTTCCTGCCGTACATAAATCATCCACCATATTATCAAACTTTTTCTCTTCTTCAGCATTTGACATATTTATAAGTGATGGGAAACTAACCAGAAATATTGCAGCAAGTACAACTATAATGGCAGTTAATTCTATTAATGTGAATGCTCTATTATTCATCTTATCACCTTTACTATATAAATTTTATCATAAATCATGTTTTAATTCAATATATAACAAAAGAAAAAATTAGGTTTCCCTAACTTAAGCACGAGATGCGTATTTGCCATCTTCAGTATAAACTGATATAACCTCATCTTGTTCAATAAATAGAGGTACTTTTACTAATAATCCAGTTTCAAGTATTGCATCTTTAGTAGCATTATTAGTTGTATTACCTTTTACAGCAGGTTCAGTTTTAACAACTTTTAAATCTACTTGTGCTGGAAGTATTATACCAAGTAACTCTCCTTCATAGAAAGATACAAGTACATCTAATCCCTCTTTTAAGTAATTAACACTATCACCTAATTGGTCTTTAGTAAGTTCTATTTGTTCATATGTCTCCATGTTCATGAAGTTATAAGTATCTCCAGTTGCATATAAAAATTGCATACCTACTTTTTCAACCATTGCTTTTTCAAGTTTTACACCTGAGTTAAATCTTTTTTCAACTATTGAACCAGTTCTTAAATTTTTAAGTTTTACTTGTACGAATGCCGCACCCTTACCTGGCTTAACATGTGAAAACTCTAAAACAGTATATAAATTATCCTCAAAAAGAATAGTCATACCGTTTTTAATATCGTTAACGTTAAACATTACACTCCTCCTTCCTTAATTTAAAATGTTTTATTATTTAGCCTCTTTATGAAGTGTAGTCTTTTTACACTTAGAACAGAATTTATTAAGTTCAATTCTATCAGTAGTATTTTTTTTATTTTTTTCAGTACGATAATTTTCTTCTCCACACTCTGTACATTTAAGAGTTATTCTAGCTCTAGCTTCTCCTTTTTTTGCCATAGTATCTCCTCCTTTTTCAACATTACTAGTATATTATAGCAAATTATCCATAAATTTCAAAGTATTTTTTACTAACTTTTTGACTTATTCTTTTATTTACGCTACTAATCGCAGTATTTTTATCATCATCTAGTGCGATATCAGGTGAGATTACAGTAAAAACTACTTCTGGGTTATCGTAAGGTGCATAAGCAGAAAATGTATTAGTTATAGTTGGAGTATCTATAAAACCATCTTTATCTGTATCTAAAAAGCTTTCAGAAGTTCCGGTTTTTCCGGCTGGTTTATACTGGTATTCTACATACCCTGAACCCGTTCCTCCAGGAGCTAAAACCTGTTTAAATCCTTCTTTTACTCTATCTAGATAAATACTTTCTGTTGAAACTTTATTTAGTTCTTGTGTTTTCATTTCATAGACTAACTCTGATAAAGACTCATCACCACTTTTAAATACTGCTTTAAGTAAATAAGGCTTTAGTCTTACTCCATCGTTTGCAATTGTTGACATATACTGCGCTATTTGTATAGGTGTATATGTATCATACTGCCCTATTGAAAAGTCTAAAAGAAGTCCTGATAGTCTATTGGTACCTTTATATCCTAGTGACTCGTTAGGTAAATCTATTTCAGTTTTAACACCTAATCCAAACTCTTTAAAAGTATCTCTATATATATCAAAAGCACCTTCATTTATTACCAATGGTTCGTTATATTTATAAGTACCACCACCAACTTTTATAGCAGTATAAAACTGATATATATTAGATGAATACTTTAAGGCTCCAAGGTCATCTATTTTACCATAATCTTTATATGAACACTTAAGTGGAGTAGATGCTATTTTAATACACTCATCTTTTCTTACTTCACCTATCTTTAAGGCACCAGTATTATATCCTACTATATGGGATGCGCCTTTTACAATAGAACCTGGAGTTACTGATGATGTTATAACTCCTGGAGTATAATCATATATTGAATACGTTCCATCATCATTTTCTACTATTTGTTTTGCAGCCATTGCAAGTATTTCACCTGTTTTTGGGTCATTTATTATTACATAAGACTTATCATAATACTTAGTACCTTTTTCTTTTTTGGCTTTAATTAGTTCTTCTTCAAGTATCTTTTCTACTTCTTTTTGCAAGTTAATATCTATTGTAAGTACTATATCATTACCTCTTGAACCGTTTGAAATTAAAGTATAGCTTCCATCGCTATTCACTTGATATTTAGGTTTTACTCCTCTTAAATAATCTTCATACTCATATTCTATATAACTTGTACCAACTCTATCTGTGAGTGCATAGCCTTTATCTAAATAGTATTCTTTTAAGTTATATGGAATACCACTACTACTATTTGAAACACTACCTAATATAGATTTAAATGCGTCTCCATAAGGATAGTATCTTTCCCAATCTAATTTTACATTAAACCCTTTTAAAGTATCAATATTTTCTGCTATTTTAGCAAACTCTATATCAGTAACACCCTCGTTTTTTATAGTCTTTTCTGTATAGTAATATCCTTTATTCATTAGGTTATAAATGTAACAAGCTTCTTTATCAAGTTCATCATAGTCTTTTAAATCTTCATCCGTTACTCTACTTAGTTTTAATTCTTTAATATCACTACTAGAGAGTTTTCTATTTTCATAGTCCTTCCATTCATCATCAGTTATTCTTTCATTAGACTCATCTTTATTATTGAGTATCCAAAAGTTTTTAAGCATATTTACATTTAGTTTACTATAATCTACATCTATAAACTCTGCAACTTTATATGCAATGTCAACTTCTTCACTATCTTTTATATTGTTTGGCTTCTTATAGTAAATAGTTTTTAAAGACACATTATCTACTATAAGTACCCCATTTCTATCATATATTCTACCTCTAGGTGATGAGTCCCCTTCTATTACTGTAACAGTTAATTTATCTAACTTTTCTTTATAATAATTATTTTTTATTACTTGAGTAAAAAATAACATTGATATAAGTATAGACATTATAACAATTACTACAATTACTAATATTTTATATCTTTTTTCAATTATCTCTTCTAAAGTTACTTTCTTTTTATGATATTTATATTTGTTTATTTTCTTCTTCATATAATTTTAATTGAAAAAAGATTTTAGTTAGTTTATACATGTTATCACCTACTATTTATTTTATTCATTATTATATTATTTAATCATATATTATAATGGTGAATATATGAAAAGTCTAATTGGAAATTATATAGATTTACTTGATATAGATAAGTTAAATGATTTTGGTATTAAAAACGATATACATCTAAATAAAGATGAACTTGAATATTTACTTAATTTAGTTAAAAATAATTATCAAGATATCCTTAAAGATGAGACTAAATATTTAAATGATTTAGAGAGTCATATAAACAAAGATGACTTTATAAAGATTAAAGATTTAGTTTTATACTATAAGAAAAGATATAAAGGTTATTTATTTTAATATATCTTCTTTTAAATTTTGATTAAATTTTTTATTTCTTATCATTTCTATTTCATATTTGTATGGAGGATATTTTTCTACATAAGGAGTTTCAAGTATTTTTGGAATTCCTTTTAATCTATCGTTATAAATAATGTTTATTAATGTATCAAAACCAATAGTACCAAATCCAATATTCTCGTGTCTATCTTTATGTGTATTTATTAAGTTTTTAGAGTCATTTATATGTATTACTTTTAAGTATTTAAGACCTACTATTTTATCAAATTCATCTAGTATAACATCGAAGTCTTTTAAGTCATAACCTGCATCGTTCAAGTGACAAGTATCCATACAAACACCTATCTTATCTTTTAGCTTTACTCCATCTATAATTCTTTTTATCTCATCGAAATTTCTACCTAATTCAGTTCCTTTACCTGCCATAGTCTCAAGACATATTGTAACTTTTGTATCATCAGTTAAGACCATATTAAGAGAATCAACTATATTTTTAATTCCTATATCTACTCCTAAATTGACATGACTACCTGGGTGTAGTACAAGTTTATCAACACCTAACAATTCTACTCTAGATAACTCTTCTTTAAGAAATCTAACATTAAAATCAAAATTATTAGAGTTTGCAAGATTGATTATATATGGTGCGTGTACTACTACATTTTTAATATCTATATTATTTTCACTCATAAGAGTTAAAGCCTTTTTTGTTAGTTCTAAATCTATTGGTACCCTTAGTGTATTTTGAGGAGCACCTGTATAAAACATGAATGTATTAGCATTATATCCTAGTGTTTCTTTAACACTTCCTAAAAGTTGTTCACTACTATTAAATGATACGTGTGAGCCTATTATTAAATCCATATTACCACCAATATAAGTATATCAAAAAAACGTAATATTTTAAATACGTTTTTTAACTTATTACAACTCTAAGAACTGGTTTATCATCCCAATCTCCTGCCCCACCATCATTATTTGAGTTAAATATTCCACCTTTATCATCATACATACCGCCTCTTATATGCCAAACAAAGTCATCAGAAAAATTAGTTATAAAGCCTCCGTACCATTTATAAACTTCTGTTAACCCATGTCCGTAACATCCATATTTATCGCAGGCAGAAGTAATATTTTTATCTAAATATAAATCATAATATTTTTCATTAGAATTATCAAGAAAGAAGGAGGAAGCAAAACCATCTTTATTCGTTTTTTTATTATAATTTGCCATTGTAAATTCGCTAGCTCCACCATTCATATCATATATACCTGTAATATTTCCTGTAGTAGAGGCTCCAGCACCACAAGAACCTGTACCATTTCCTCTATCTAAAATATCACTATAATTGCAACTATTTGTATAATCATTTATAAAATCTGGGGTACCATTACTACTTCCTGTTATAAAGTCTTTTGAATTATTATGATATACCGCCTTATTAGTATCACTATAAATTTTATTACCATATTTCCCATATTTGCTTTGAGATAAATAAGCAACTGCTC
>CANRBR010000040.1 GCA_947628915.1 uncultured Bacilli bacterium
CTATAACCACATATTATATACCAAAATACAAAAAATACATAATAACCATGGGGTCACTATGTATTATATATTTTTAAGAAAAAGTATAAAAAAAATATACTTTTTTTCATAATTGTGTTATAATTGAATAGAAAAATAGAGGAGTTGAAAATATGATATGTAAAAAATGTGGCGCTAACATAGCGGACACTTCAAAGTTCTGCGGTTATTGTGGTACACCAGTTCAAGATGTTCCAGCCTCAACTGAAGTTCTTACTCAAAATCCACAACCTAATATTCAACAGAATGTACCTAATCCAAACTTACAAAATAATACAATATTAAATACAAATCCAGTTGAAACACCACTAGTTAATAATTTAATGGAAGCAATAGAACAACCGCAAAATCCAGTCAATTTACAGACTAACTCAACATTAAATTCAAATCCAGTTGAAGCAGTAGTTAATCCAACAAACACTAATAATTTAATGAATGCGGTAGATCAAACAGTACAGTCAAATCCAGTGAATTTACAAAATAATATGGCTTTAAATACAAACGAATCTATAGCTGCTAATCAAGTAAGTCCACAAAACGATTTAATGCCAAATCCTAATATTGGAAATAATAATACTTTAAGTGATGTTCAATTATCTCCAATGCCTGATATGACTAAAACAGAAGTAATACAACCTTTAAATCAATCACAGATTAATGAAATTTCACCTAAGAAAAAGAAAAAGAATATGTTATGGATTATAATACTTATTGCAGTTTTAGCAGTTGGTGCGGTAGTTGGTACACTCGTAGTTTTAAATTCTAATAATAAACAAGATAAACCAGTAGTTGCTTTACAAAAATCGTTAGGTAATATGAAAAATAAGATAGAAAATAGTGCGACTATTAATGCGAACATTCAAATTGAAAGTGCTACTAATGATACGTTTAACTTGTCAGCAAATTTAAAATATGCAAAAATTAGTAATGGGTACAATATTGCATTCACACTTAATAAATCACTTCTAAGTGATGAAATAAATATATATTCTTTAGCAAATAAAGAAAATATAAGTTTATATGTAAAATCAAGTGTTATAGATTTATTTGGATTAACAGAATCAGAAGAGGATATGTGGTTAAATTTAAATTTACCTTTGGATGAAATGGAAATTAATCTTGACGATGAAAGTGAAATTAATATATTTGATATAATCGATGAAAATCATGTTAGTCTTATAGATACAACTAATGGAGTTAGACATTATGAGTTAAAATTAGATAAACAATTAATAGATAATAACAAAGATAAATTAACTGATGAACAATATGATAGTCTTATATCAATATTTGATTTAAATGATAGTTATCCTATAGATTTTTATATTAATAGTTCTAATGAAATAGAAAAAGTATCAATAGAAATATCTAATTTTGGTGAGGATGAAGATATTTCAAAAGTTGTATTAAGTATAGAATTTAGTGATTTGAATTCTACTACAGTTACAATACCTCAAGATGCTTTAAATAGTGTATTAAATATAGAAGATTATATGAATACATATAATATTCAAGATGAAACTATTATTGATGAAAATCGATCATTAGATCAAAACGATGTTACTCAAGTAAATATAGAAACTGAATATTTATATTAGGCATAAAAATGCCTTTTTTTGTGAATTTTTAACACCATTACTCATATATTAAATTGAGGAGTGATTATATGTCATTATATAAAGAAATAGTTACAAAAGCAGTTATTGGAAAAGGTAAAAAGTATTTTAAAGATAATTATAGTATAAATGTAGAAAATACTCCAACTACAATTTTAGGTTGTTGGGTAATAAATCATAAATTTAAAGGATATAAAACAAATGATAAGATAGGTGTTAGCGGTTCATATGATGTTAATATTTGGTATTCATATGATAATGATTCTAAGACTACAGTAGTTAATAAAAATATATCTTATAATGATTTATTTAATGTTAAATTAAAAGAGAGTGCTGACCTTTCTAGTGATACAGATATAATTGTAAGAACGCTTAAACAACCTAACTGTTCAGGAGTAAATATAAATGGTAAATCTATTACATTTGATATAGAAAAAGAATTAGGTGTAGAAGTAGTAGGTGAGACTAAAGTTAAAATAGCAATAGAAGAAGATGAAGAGCCTTGGGAAGAGATAGAAGATGAATTAACAGAAGAGGATTTAAAACAAATAGATGAAGTAAAAGAAGATTTTATAAAATAGTACTATTGTACTTTTTTTCTTTTTTTGATAATATATTTAAACGGAAGTGGTTATATGAATAAACTTGGGATAAATGAATATAAATTAAGGGATATAGAAAGAAAAATAGTGAATTTAAAACTAAATTTATTAGATTATTACTTTACTTTTAACTTAGAAAAATATGATTTAAATTATTTACTTCGTTTACACATCTTCCTATTTGGAGATATTTATTATGAAGAAGATTTGAGTTTGAGAAAATTAGAGCAAATAGAAATAGATTTAATAAACGATTATATGAGTAAAATCCAAGTTTTAAGTAGTGACCCTAGCAATATTAATATTATTATAGATTTAATAAGTAAAATATACACACTTCATCCATTTAAAAATGGGAATACAAGGACTTTGTATGCATTTTTAAAGATAATTAATGAAGAATATCTTTTAGGTCTTGATGTAGATGTCAATAAAGATATTAAAAGTGGTTTAGCAACATTTAATATAAATCGATTTGTTAACCAAAAAAGGTTGACAAAGTAAAATAATTTTGATATTATTATACAAGTGAATGGAGGTGCTTTATGGCAGTTAAGTTAAGATTAAAAAGAATGGGAGCAAAGAAAAGACCTTTTTATCGTATAGTTGCAGCTGATTCTAGATATCCTAGAGATGGTAGATTTATAGAGGAAATAGGTTACTATAATCCAATAGAAAATCCAACAGTAGTTAAAGTCGATAAAGATTTAGCTTTAAAATGGTTAAATAACGGTGCGACTCCAACTGATACAGTAAGAGATATTTTAAGTAAAGAGGGTATTTTAAAAGAATTCCACGAAGAAAAAATGTCAAAGAAAGCTGGTAAATAATTATGGAGTTAGTTAGTTTAACAGAATATCTAGTAAAAGAGTTACTACCTGATGTAACTGATATTAGTGTAAATAAAATAGATTCAGATGGAGATACAGTAATACAAGTATTAGTACCAAATGATTATATGAGTATTATCATTGGTAAAGGTGGTAATGTAGCGAATTCTATTCGTACTATAGTACAAGCAGCATCTTATGCTAGAAAATTAGGAAGAGTTAGAATTAATATCGATTCTAAGTAGACTTTATAAAGATAAGATTTAGTATAACTTATCTTTTTATTTTAATAGTGTTTTATAAAATATCTACTTTTCTTAGCTTGACATTTGAATAAATTGTGATAATATATAATGCGATCATGAGATTTTAGGTGATTGTTATGGATGAGAGAATAAAATCAAATTTAAAAGAACTAGATGAATTGATTAAATTAAAAGAAGAGAAAGCAGATTTGAAAGAAAAAATTACAAAGGCAAAAATACATAACTTTAAGAATTTTAATGTTAGGAATTTAAAAGTATTCACAAAAACAATAAATTTATTGTCGCCTTTTTTAGTAACGTCTGGTTTAATTATTGGAATATTTAAATTTTTGGGACTGGGATATCCCTTTAAAAGTGATAAAATTAATAAATATAAATTATATAGCATGGATTATAGACCAAATGGATATGTGACTATGGAAGAAGAATATACAGTTGATTCTGTACCTGATAACACTTTAATAATGTATACTCCTTGGGAATTTGAAGATGGAGAATATGTTAGATATAAAAGAGAGTATAAGATAGGAAAGTTAGATTCTATGAATTTAATTAATGCAGTTTTAAAAAAGGATTATGAAACTATAATTAATACATTGAATAAATTTAATGAAGAAAAACAAATAATTAACAAAATAAATCCTGAAAATGGTAACGATTATACCTTTGAAGCAAACTTATACTATAAAGATGAAAATGATATTAAAAAATTATATGAAAGTACGAAAGATAATATATATAAAACAATTTTAGAACTTTTGGTAATAATTTTAACTAATCTTATTGTTTATAGGATATTTAACTATAAAAAGGTGTATTCAAATGAAATACATGAAATAAATAATGATTATCATAATAGTTGTATAAAAACAGAATCAATACAAGAATCTTTAGATAGTGTTAATAAAAAAATCTTATTTCTAACAAAAGGAGATAGAAATAATGAATAATGATAAAATTTATATAAAGTTTTATAAAGATGTTAAAAGTTTACAAAAGAAAATAAAGTATTATAAACTTTATAACTTTCGTAATGCGTTTATAAGAAAATTAATTAAAAGCGGTATTATGATAGATTACGCTTTACCATTTGTGCTTGTCGGTATTATAACTGCAACCGCACAATCTTCAATTAACCGTTCACCATTTAAATTAGATATGGTTAAAGTGAAAGAAAGAATTGAAACGATTGATACATCTACTGGAATACATTTGAAACACACTTCTTTTGATTATAAATATAGTGATAAGACTTTAGAATATTCAACTGGATGGACTATGAGTGATGATGGACTATATGAAAGAACAATAACAACATATAAATTAAATAGCGGTGTAGATTTATCTGATACAAATAAAATATTATCAATGTCTAAAGAAGAAATTGAGAAATTATTATCGATTAAGAATATAAAGAAAATTAGAAAGAGTATACTTGATCCTGACGATGATTTATATTTAAACGATGCACTAATTTTAACAAATAATTTTATATCTGATGAAAATGTTGCGTTAAAACAAGAGACTGTTGGTCAAAATTTTGTTTCCATAATAATATATATGATCGCTGTATTAACATGGGGTTATAATTTAAAAAATTTTAAAGAAAAACTTCTAAAAAATAAAGTAAAAAACAGAATAGCAATTATTGAACAACAATACCAAGAAATTACTGATATTGATTTATATAGCATGAAAGTAGTTCTAGAACTTCAAAAAGAGAATTTGGCGATGTTAGATTTGGATGAAAAAAATATTGATCAAGACAGTAACAATCAATATAAATTAAGAAAAGTATAGGTGATATAGTGAATAAAACATTTATAAACTTAGAAGAAAATGATAATTTTCATTGTTTAAGGGGATTAGATTTAAGACAATTATTATCTTATGTTCAAAATACTTTTTTGGAATATAGGGAAACTATAAACATTCCAAAAAATGTAACTTTTGGTGTTGAAATAGAATATGAAGGATTAATCAAAAAAAACGTAGATATTTTTATAAAACAAAATTTTAAAAAATGGATTTCAAAATGTGATGCCACATTAGACTCTGGCGGTGAGATAACATCTCCAGTAATGAATGATGAAAAAAAATATTGGAAAGAATTAAAAACAGTATGTAATTATTTATCTAAAGAAAATGCAGATACCCTTCATAATGCAGGTGGTCATGTTCATGTGGGTGCTCATACGCTTGGGGAAGATGTAGAAGCATGGAAATGTTTTTTAAAACTTTATGCTGCTTATGAACACATTTTGTTTAGATTTGCTTATGGTGATAAAATAAATGCCAGAGAAAAAATTGGCAAATATGCTCAACAAGTTTCTCCTTTAATCTATGATAGTTTACCAAAAATTAATGAATCAGAAGATTTTTTGAATTTATATAGTAAATTACCAGTTTCACTGCACAATTTCGCACTAAATTATAATAATGTTAAGTTTTGCGATATTTATAATACAAAGCAAAAAAATACATTAGAGTTTAGAAGTCCTAATGCAACTACAAATGAAATTGTATGGCAAAATAATATAAATGCTTTTACAAAAATGTTAATATCATCTAAACAAGGAGTCATTAATACAGATTTTTTAGATTATAAACTTGAAAATAAATCTTTTTACAACAATTGGTGTTTAAATGACAATATATGTTTAAAAGATCTATTAGAATTTGTAGATTTAGTATTTGATAATAACTTAGATAAAATATACTTTTTAAGACAATATTTAAAAGATTTAGAAATAAATTATGGATTAAAAGATCAGATGTATACAAAAAGTTTCGTTAAGGAAGTAAGAAAATGATAAAAGAATACTATTTGGCTTATGGAAGTAATTTAAATCTAAGAAATATGAGTTTTAGGTGTAAGAATGCTAAACCTATTGGGAGTATAGTATTAAATAATTATAGACTTGTATATAAAGGTTATTCAGATGACCATTCTTATTTAACTATAGAAAAAAAAGATGGCTATAAAATACCTTTAGGATTATTTGAGGTTTCAGACCTTGATATAAAATGTTTAGATATTTATGAAGGATATCCCGAACTTTATTCTAAACACTATATTCCTATAAAATTTTATGATACTGATATTAAGGCACTTATATATATTATGAATGATGGCTTTGAATATCACATGCCAAAACAAAGTTATATAGATACTTGTATAGAAGGATATAAAGATTTTGGGTTTGATGAAAGTATTTTAGAAGATGCATTAAAAAATACTATAAACAATATAGAAAATAAGATTAAAAAAATATAAATATTTATAAATTTTTTGTGAAGAAGATGTTGTTAAGTGTTTTGAACTTAGTAATATATAATTATTCTTATGTTTTTGATAAAAAATAGAAAAAATACAGTTTTTCTTTTTTTTTACCCATTATTTTACAGTTTTTATAAAATGTATAGACAGTTTTTCTACTTTCTGCTATACATATTTTAGCAATTTATTAAAAATGTACTTTTGATATATTTTTTAAAGTGTAGTATAAGTGTATCGAAAGGAGGTTTTTTAATGAAAAAAGTTATATTTGTTTTAATCTTGATGTTTCTTTGTATACCTATGGTAAGTGCAGGAGGTAAATTTAGTTTAGGAGGTAAATTAACTGATACTTATGTACATATAAAAAAAGGTAATCAAAAATATGAGGGTAGTATGTATATTTACAAAAGAAGTGATGGAGAGTATGTATACTGTATCGACCCATTTACTTTAATAAATACTAAAACTACTTATGATGAATACGCTTATAATCACTCTAGATTTAATTTATCTGATGATAAACTAAATAAACTTAATTTAATCGCATATTACGGTTATAAATATAATAATCATACTGATATTAAATGGTATACTGTAACTCAGTTTCTAATATGGAAAAATTTAGGAGTAGATGAGATTTATTTTACTGATTCTTCGTTTAGAAAGATAAATAAGTATTCTGCTGAAATAAATGAAGTCGAATCTTTAGTAAATAGTCATTATGTATTACCTAGTTTTTCTAATAGTCATTTAGAATATACTGTAAATAGTAGTTATGAATTAACTGATACTAATAATATACTTAGTAACTATTCTATTAAGTCATCTAATATAGATGCTAAAATAAACGGGAATAAACTTAATATCAATACTAAAGACAAAGGTAATTACGAGATAACTTTTGTAAGAAAGAGTCCTATTAATACTGGTTATATATTATATGCATCCAATGGAGATCAATCTTTACTTTTACCTGGCAAAGTTAACGATATAGAGTTTAAAATAACTATAGAAGTAGATAGTGGAGATGTTACTGTAAATAAATTCGATAGCGAAAATCAAGATAGAAAATATGCTACTTTAAAAGGTGCGGTATATGGTATATATCAAAGTGATAGACTTATAGCTACTATAGTGACTAATGAGGATGGTATAGCAAGTTTCAATAATTTACCATTTGGAAAATATTATATAAAAGAGATAAGTCCAAGTGAAGGATACCTTTTAGATGAAAATATTTATGAATTTGAGTTAACTAAAGAAAACAGGAATGTAACGATAAACTCGTATGAAAATGTAATTAGAGGTGTTGTTACACTAAATAAATTCGATAGTAAAGACCAAGATAGAACTTTTGCTACACTTAAAGGTGCAGTATATGGTATATATCAAGATGATACTTTAATTACAGCAATTGAAACTGATGAAAATGGTATTGCATATTTTAATGATTTAGAATATGGCAAATATTATATAAAAGAAATAAGTCCAAGTGAAGGCTATCTTTTAGATACAAATATATATGAATTTGAAATAAATGATGAAAATAGAAACATTATAATAAATTCATATGAGAATGTTATAAAAGGTAATATTGTATTAAATAAATATTATGGCGAAAAGAATCATTATGATAAAGAAAATGGAGCTATATTTGAAGTATACGATATATACGATAATTTAATAGGCAGTTATGAAACTAAAGATGGTAAAGTGTGTATAGAATTAGATTACGGAAAATATTATGTAGTACAAGTTAAAGGAAAAGATGATTATACATATGTAGAAAAATTTGAAATAAATGTAGAAAGTAATCAAGAATATGTATTTGATTTGTATGATGAAAAAGAAATATTAGTAGTAAATGTACCTAATACTCATAAGACGGATTATCACAGATTAGTCTCACCTTTATTTTTACTATCCGGTATAATTTTAGTTATAAAGTCTAAACGAAAATGTTTAAATTAAGTAGTTTCTATAAAAAGAATGAAAAGGAAAGAAGAAATATGATAGAAGAAACTAAAAGATTTATACCCTTAAAATTTGACTTGATGTTTAAGAAAGTGTTCGCAAATGAGGAAGATTTAATACCTATTAGAAAGTTACTTAAAGAAGTACTAGGAAT
>CANRBR010000041.1 GCA_947628915.1 uncultured Bacilli bacterium
AAGAAGTATTTAATAATGTAAAGGATGGACTATATACAATAGCAGATGATGGAAAGAAGATAGTACTTGGAGATAAAGAGATTTATATAGCAAGTGAAGGGCACGGACTAAGAAGCGGATTACTTCTAATAGAAGACAGTAAAGTAAAAAGAGTATTAAAAGGAATGATAGATGACTATTATGCAAGAGTAAATGGAGAAGAGATAACGATACTTAAGAATTTAAATGAAAACACACTTGTTAATGGTGAAACATTTAATATAAGAATAAAAACATTAGTAGAAGATACAAAAGATGATGGGAGTGCACCCAATCGCGATACAGTAGATACTAAAGTAAAAAAGATAATATTCTTACAAGACAGTGTATTACCAGAAGGTTTAACTAAAGAACAATTACAACAATTAAAATCAACAGATTTATCATCAAAGAATGATGAAAGCATAAAAGGATATTATGATTCAAATACAGGTGTAATATATGTATATAGTGAAGGATATATAAGTTGTCCTGTTAGTCTTAGATACTTTTTTCAAAATTTTAGGGGAGTAGAAGAAATAAAACTCAATTTAATAGACACAAGTAAAGTAATAAATATGGAGAGTATGTTTAATACTTGTAAAGTTTTAAAAGACATTAATCTTATAGGACTAGACACAAGCAAAGTAACGACAATGGCTTATATGTTTACAGGATGTTCTAATTTATTAAGTTTAGATTTATGTAGTTTTGATATTTCATCTGTTGAATATATGTCTAATATGTTTGACAGCTGTAGCAGTTTAGAAATACTAGACTTAAGTGATTTTAATACAAGTAATGTAACAAATATAGGTTATATGTTTTACAGTTGTACGAATTTAAAACAAATAAAAGGGATAGAAAATTTTGATACATCATTTGTTAAAAACATGGTCGCTACATTTTCATATTGTAGTAGTTTAACAAGTCTTGATTTAACTAATTGGGATGCAAGAAAAGTAACGGGAATTACAGCATGGAATGGTGGATTATTTCGAGACTGTACCAATTTAAAAAGCATAAAATTTGGTAAGAATTTTACATTAGAAAATGTATCTTATTTTGCTGAAACAAATGGTAGTGGGGCAGCCTCAATGTTTAGAGGATGCAGTAGTCTAGAAAGCATAGATATAAGTATGTTTAATACATCAAAAGTAGTTGAAATGTCAAAATTGTTTTTGGACTGTAGTAGTTTAAAAAGTATAAATTTTGGAAAACATTTTGATACATCCAAAGTAACAAGCATGGATAGAATATTTTGTGGTTGTAGTAGTTTAATTTCAATAGATTTAAGTAGTTTCGATACATCACAGGTAACAACAATGTCAAGTATGTTTGAAGGATGTAGAAATATAGTCTCAATTGAGTTCGGTTCAAAATTTAATACAAGTAAGGTATCAAATATGTCATGTATGTTCAGGCTTTGTAACAATCTAACAAGTTTGGATTTGAGTAATTTTAATACGTCAAGTGTGGTATCTATGGCTGCTATGTTTACAGGCTGTAGTAGTTTAACAGAACTAGATTTAACAAGTTTTGATACAAGAAATGTAACGTCAGTTCATTCATATTTGGGAGGATTCTTTGCAGGTTGTACAAATTTAAAAAGCGTTAATTTTGGTAAAAATTGCACATTTGAAAAGGTGACAGATATGGAATCAATGTTTAGAGGATGTTCAAGTTTAACGGAACTCGATTTAACAAGCTTTGATACACATTCAGTAAATGAAAGTTATCGAATATTTTATGAATGTAATAATTTAAAATTAATAAAAGTAACAAAAAGTAAGTGGAATGAAAGTATTGTTGATAGTAAAATGGTATATTATGATGATAATGGTAATATAGTAAATTAAAATAAAAAACATATTTAAAATATTACGCTTTTTTGGTATACTTATATTGGTGATAAAATGGATTTATGGGCATATGAAAATGACTTATATAAAGATGGAATAAACTATATCGGTGGAGTAGATGAAGTTGGTAGAGGTCCATTAATTGGTAATGTAGTTGCTGCCTGTTGTGTACTTCCTAAAAACTTTAAACTTGATGGACTTACTGATTCTAAAAAACTAAGTGAGAAAAAAAGAAATGAATATTATAGTTATATAATAGAAAACTGCATTGCTTATGGAATAGGTGAGGTAAGCCCAGAAGAAATAGATGAGATAAATATATATGAGGCAAGTCGTAAGGCTATGATGATTGCGATAAATAAAGTAAAAAAGCAAATACCTTTAGAATATGTATTAACAGATGCAATGCCACTACCAGATTTAGATATACCTCACTTACCTATAATAAAAGGGGATGCTAAAAGCATAAGTATTGCTGCTGCAAGTGTTATTGCTAAAGTAACACGTGATAAAGAGATGTATGAACTAGATGAAAAGTATCCTATGTATGATTTTAAGTCTCATAAAGGTTATCCAACAAAAAAACATATAGAGGCTATAAATAAATATGGACTTATTAGTGGATATAGAAAAACTTATGGACCTGTTTTAGAGGTATTAAATAAAATGAAATAAAATGTTTATTTTTATTAAAAAATGTGTTATAATCTAGTTACTTGAAAAAAACTGTGATGAAAGAGTAGTAATAAGTCTAATTATTCAAAGAGATGAAGTGGTTGGTGTAAACTTCAAATAAATTCTTATGAATTCACTTTCTAGTGTTATTAAAAGTAACCGTGTTGAAAACGTTATATTTCAAAGAGATAATACTATTATGAAGTAGGGTGGTACCGCGGATAGTTCGCCCCTACATTGTAATAGTTTTTTTGTGGGAGGATTATATGAAAGAGAAAATTGATTTATTATGTAGTGAGATAGAAAGTAAGATAAACTCTGTTTCAACTAAAAAAGAATTAAATGATTTAAAAGTAGAATATCTAGGTAAAAAAGGTATAATTACAGAACTTCAAAGTGGTATCAAAGACGCAGTTGACAAAAAAGAATATGGTAGTGAGGTTAATAGAGCAAGAACTACATTTAATGATAATTACGATAAAAAGAGTGCTGAAATAGAATTAGAAGAGTTAAATAAAAAGTTAGAAAGCGAAAATATAGATATATCACTTCCTGCTTTAGATATTCCAGTAGGTTCGCCTAATATTTTAGAAAATATTATAGAAGAAGTAGAAGAAGTATTTATGTCTATGGGATATGATGTAGTTGACGGTCCTGAGATAGAAGAGGATAAATATAACTTTGAACTTTTAAACATACCTAAAGGGCATCCTGCAAGAGATGCGCAAGATACATTCTATATAGAAGATGAAAATATACTTCTTAGAAGTCAAACTTCTCCTGTACAAGCAAGAGAAATGCTTAAAGCTGGAGGAGATAAACCTATACGTATGATATGTCCTGGTAAAACATATAGAAGAGATGCAGATGATGCCACACATTCTCATCAATTTATGCAAATAGAAGGACTACTCGTAGATAAAAATATAAGTTTATCTGATTTAAAAGGTACTTTTGATGTTATTGCTAAAAAGTTATTTGGAGAAAACTGTGAGACTAGATTTAGACCTAGTTACTATCAGTTTACAGAGCCTTCAGTAGAAACTGATATAAGTTGCTTTGTATGTAAAGGAAAAGGTTGTTCTTTATGCAAAAATACAGGTTGGATAACTGTTAGTGGTGCAGGTATGGTACACCCAAATGTACTTAAAAACTGTGGATATGACCCTAAAGTATGGAGTGGTTTTGCATTTGGATTTGGAGCAGAGAGACTTGCTATGTTAAAATATGGAATTAACGATATTAGAACATTTTATCAGACTGACTTAAGAGAGTCAAAAGCATTCGATAGAAGGGATGTGTAGTATGATTAGTTTAGAGTGGGTAAAAGATTATATAGATTTAACCGGTGAAGATTTAAAAGAACTTGCAGTAAAAATTACTAAAGCAGGTATAAATGTAGAGAGTGTTATTACAAAGCACATAGATAACCTTGTAATAGGCGAGGTTAAAGAGTGTATTAAGCACCCAAATAGTGACCATTTAAATATATGTAAAGTAGATATAGGAAGTACTATTACCCAAATAGTATGTGGTGCCTCTAATGTAAGAGAAGGTATAAAAGTAATAGTAGCTCTACCTGGATGTATTTTGCCTGGAAATAATGAAATAAAAGCAGGTAAAATTAGAGGAGAAGAGTCTAATGGAATGATATGTGCCTTATTTGAATTAGGTGCAGAAGAGAAGACTGATGAGAATTATGCTAAAGGAATTGAAGAAGTAAAAAGTGATTTAAAACCTGGTGATGATGCTAACATATATCTTGGGTATGACGATACGTTATATGAGTTAGATGTGCATAAACACCGCAACAACGATTGTTATTACCACATCGGTTTTGCCTATGAAATAGCTTCTATTTTAAATAAAAAAGTAAAACTACCAGATAGTAGTTATAAAGAGATTAAAGATAATGTAAATGATTTTATAAAACTCACAGTAGATACACCTAAGTGTCCATTTTATACTGCTAAAATGGTTAGAGATGTAACTATAAAAGAATCACCTGATTTTATAAAAAAAAGATTAATAAGTGCTGGAATGAGACCTATTAATAATGTTGTTGATATATCTAACTATGTTATGCTTGAATATGGACAGCCACTTCACTTCTTTGATAAAGATAAACTAGGTGATAAAATACTAGTTAGAGATGCTAAGGATAATGAGGAGATTATTACTCTTGATGGAAATAAAAGAGTACTTAAATCGTCTGATATAGTAATTACAGATGGAGTAAAACCTGTTTGTATTGCTGGAGTTATGGGTGGAGAAAATACTGATGTAGACGAAACCACTAAAAATATATTAATAGAAAGTGCTATATTTGATTCAGTAAGTATTCGTTATACTGCATCTAGTCTAAACTTAAAAAGTGAAGCATCAATAAGATATGGTAAAGGATTAAACTATGAATATACATTAAAAGCAATAGACCGTGCATGTCACTTACTTGAAAAATATGCAGATGCTAAAATACTTAGTGGAATAGTAATGCATGATAAAGTTGATAAGACACCTAAAATAGTTAGTTTTACACCTAGTGAGATTAATTCACTTTTAGGTATAACACTCACTAAAGAAGATGTTGAGACTGAACTTAATAGATTAGATTTTGAATATAAACTAGATAAAGATACATTCACAGTAACAATACCTAAAAGAAGACTTGATGTAGACCCTAATATTAATGATATAGCAGAAGAAATAGGTAGACTTTATGGGTACCACAACCTAATTTCCACACTTCCTAAAGTAGAAACAAGAAGAGGAGTATATGTAGGAGATGTAAAAATACGTAAACTTACATCTAAAAGACTTAGAACCTTAGGTTTAAATGAGACTAAGACTTATACATTAACTAGTAGTGATATGGCATCTAAGTTTAGATGCGATAATAAAGAACAAGTAAAACTACCTAATCCTATGAGTATGGATAAAAGCGTTGTAAGAACAAGTATAATTCCATCATTAATAAATGTATATGAATATAATAAAGCTCGTAATGTAAACGATATATTACTATATGAAATAGCTAAGACATACGATAAAGATTATAACGAAGATATGAAAGTATCAATACTTATGGAAGGGAATTACATTACAAATAACTGGAATAATACTAAAATAAAGTGTGATTTCTATACTATTAAAGGAATAGTAGAAAATCTACTTAAATATTTAGGATTTAACAATCGTTATACTTTTGAAAAAGATAGTATTCCTGATATGCATCCTGGAATTAGCGCGGTTATAAAAGTAGATAGAGAACCTATCGGAATTATAGGTAGAGTTCATCCAAGTTTAAAGAAGGATGATATATATGTATCTGAGTTGTCACTTACAAAACTATATGAAAAACAAGTAAAACCTATTAAGTTTAAAGAAGCATCTAAATATCCAGATATAAAAAGAGATTTAGCTTTCTTAGTTAATAAGGATATGACTGCAGAAAATATTATTAATCAAATTAAAAAGTCTGGTGGAAGACTATTAAGCAATGTAGAAGTATTTGATGTATATGAAGGTGAAAAGATTAAGGATGATTTAAAATCTATCGCACTTTCACTAACATTCTCTGATAATACTAAGACATTAAGCGATGAAGAAGTAACTAAAGTATTTGAAAATATTATTAGTGATGTAGAAACTAAATTAAATGCAAAAGTAAGAAACGGGGAATGACATTCCTCTTTTTTAATATTTATGTTATAATATTTATATCGAGGGGGATATTATGAATTTGATTGCCAGCTTTATAAAAAAATTATTTAAATTAGAGCCAAAAGAAGAAAATAAGCCAAACATTAAAACTTTAAAAGTAGGGGATATAATTTGGGCTAAAAGATATGCTAACGAAGAAGAAAAAAACTTGATAGAGAAAGGTCATCAAATGGGGCCATTTATAGTTTTAAAAACAATGGATGAAAATGTTTTATGTTCATTTGGTAAAGGCACAGCCCCTAAAGATGAATACAGTAATATTTATGTAAATATAAATGATAGTAATTTATATAAAAAAACATATTTCAGATTAAATGATTTTGTTCTTATAGATGATAGTACATTTATAAGAAAAGTAGGTTCTATAACAGATAGCGAGTTAAATAGATTATTCAGTAAGATTAAATATTTAAATAAGAGTTCTATAGTTAATGATTTAAATTTTCCATTACAGGTAGGAGATATAATAGATTATAAAAATATTTATTATATAATATTAGATATAGAAGATAATAATATCTTCTGTCTTCCTATAAAGAAAAGATATAATAAAGACTCTGTAAGTAGTTTTAAAAATGCAAATTTTTCATCAATTATTAAACTTAATACATTTAGCGATATACACTATGTTGATACTATAAGTGAAGGTATACTTATTAATTTATTAAGAGGACAAAATCAATATTTAAAGAACCTTAATAATAAAACTATCGCACAAAGGGGAAGCGTAGTTAAATATGATGATAAATATTATTATATATATGGAGAGAATGGTTCTGATTGGCTTTTGTTTAAGATATATAAAGATAAAGAAAATGATTATGATAAAATTGTTATAAATAATAATGTATTTTATACTATATATGAGGATGAAGTTATAAATAAAAAAAGTATAGCAAGTGCTTTAATGCTTGCATATGATGAACAAATAGAAAATATAAAACAGAAAAGAAAGACATATAAAAAAACTCATGAAAATGTTAGTGATACTACTAGTAATAATTCTTATCACTTATTCAATTATAAAGATGTTATTAATATTGATAACGAAGAATATTATGTTTTGGATTTCATAGGTAAAGACATTTTAAAATGTGTTAATAAAAAGGATTTTAATAAAAAATTATCAACTGCTTTATATATAAGAGTAGGTGAAATATCACCTGAACAGATTATTAGACCTAAAGTTAAATAGTTAACTTTTTTCTACATAATTTTTACTATATAGATTTTATAATATATACGGTGAGATTATGTATTACTTATTTGTAATAAAGGACAATTTCTTTAAAAATAACGATGGTTATTTATACGATATATTATATAAACTTAAAAATATGCATAAAGAAAATTATACATATGGAATTAGTTTATATTATAATATTTGTAATTTATTTGATACTAAGGCTTTGAATTATTATATAACATCTAAAACTAGTTTAAAGAAAAAAAATAATAAATTCTATTTAGATAAATATAATTATTTTGAGATAAGAAAAAGTTGTTGTGTTATAAATAACGATAAATACCTAAGAGAAATACTTTGTATATTTTATATATATAATAAGAATATATTTGTATGTAATTTTGATAATAACGAATATTTTTGGTTAAAAGATAAATTTAAATAATACTTGAAAATTATAATATAATATAGTAAAATATTATACGTGAAAGGATGATTATATGGATATAGTATATATATTAATAGGTTTAGTAATAGGAGCAGTTATAGGATTTTTCTTAGCGAGATTCTATATGAAAAAATATTTAAAGAAAAACCCTCCTATAAATGAACAAATGATAAAAGCTATGATGATGCAAATGGGAAGAACTCCAAGTCAAAAGCAAGTAAATCAAATGATGAAAGCAATGACAAAATATATGTAAAATCCTCGATTTTTATGGTAATCGCTTAAAAAATTTTAAATAAATCGTGATATAATTAAATCAAGATAAAAAGAGAGTTG
>CANRBR010000042.1 GCA_947628915.1 uncultured Bacilli bacterium
TTATATCTATCTCCTATCTTTATTTTATATTCATCTTTTATAAAACTAAAGCCATCTCCTAATTCTTTTAAAAAGCTTGGTATATCTTCTAATATTAGTTTCTTTAAGACTTGTTCTGATATATCTTTATAATCTAAAGTATTCTTTATTATAATTGGATTTTTTATGAAATCATTTACTTTTGGTTTTTCTTTTGCAATTAGTTTATTTTTAGTTTTATCATCTAATCTTTCATATTCATTATTTTTTATTCTTTCATGAAGTTCCCTATAAGATAAATTCTGTTCAATAGATATATTTATATAATAGTTTATTACATTTATATCTTTTAATTTTAAAAGTTCTCTATAATGAGTCCATGTTAATTGTGAACGCATTGCGTTCACAATTTCATTTTTAAAAATTATATAAAATTTCCTCATGTTCATTAGATTTCTACAATTATATTTTTTATTTAATTCTTTTGTTAGTTTTAAAGAATATTCTTTAATTAAATTATCTCCATACTTAGCTCTTTTCTCTCCTCCTTGTGCATCTACAAGTAATTTACCAACATTATAATAAGTATTTAAATCACTTCTGTTTTTTGAATAATCTTTAACTTTCTTATATATTTCATTGTTTAATAATTCTTGTTTTATCTCCTTATAATAATTCATATTTATCACCAAATATAAATTACTATTCTTTATATATAAAGTCAAAAAGCAGTTTTTATTATTTCAAATAAAAAAAATTACAGAAATATGAAATTCTGTTCTGACAAGAATTAATTTCTGTAATTTTATTATAACAATTTAATAATTTTTGTATTTTTAAATATTTTTCTTCTTTTCTTTTATCGCACTATTTATTTTATCTATAAATTCATGAGTGTTAAGATTTATAGTTTCTTGACTACCAAATACTCTATAACTTATAGTTTTAGTTTCTAACTCTTTATCTCCTAATATTAAAGTTACTGGTATTTTCTTAGTTTGACTTTCACGCATTTTATATGATAATTTCTCATCTCTATCATCTAAATTTGTACGTATGTTATTTTCATCAAGTAAAGCCTTAATCTCTTTAGCAAACTCTAAATGAACACTATTTACAGGTATAATATTTACTTGAAGTGGTGAGAGCCAAAGTGGGAAAGCACCTTTAGTCTCTTCTATTAAGAATGCTGTAAATCTATCAAATGTACCAAATATTGCTCTATGTAGTACTACCGGTGTCTTCTTTTCTCCATCACTATCTACATAAGTTAATTCAAATCTTCTTGGAAGTAAGAAATCTAACTGACAAGTTGAAAGAGTAACCTCAGGTCCTACTGCAGGTTTAACTTCAACATCTAGTTTTGGTCCATAGAAAGCTGCCTCTCCTACTGCTTCAAAGTAATCTATTTTAAGTTCATTTAATACTTCTCTTAGTTTATCCTCAGCCTCGTTCCACATCTCATCATCATCAAAGTATTTTTCTTTATCCATAGGGTCTCTTAAAGATAGACGGAATTTATAATCGTTAATTCCAAAGTCTTTATATGTATCTAATATTAATTCAACAACTTTTTTAAACTCTTCTTTAATCTGCTTTTGAGTTACAAAAAGGTGAGCATCGTTTTGACACATACATCTTACTCTTTCAAGTCCTTTAACCGCACCACTTGCTTCATATCTAAAGTCAGTTGCAAACTCACCTATTCTTATTGGCAAATCACGATAAGAGTGAAGTTTATTTTTATAAACTAACATGTGATGTGGACAATTCATAGGTCTTAAAACAAACTCTTCATCATCTACTTTCATCATAGGAAACATATTTTCTTGATAGTGGTCCCAATGTCCTGAAGTTTTATAAAGATTTACTGTTCCAACACAAGGTGTATATACATGGTCATATCCCATTTTTTGTTCTTTTTCATATATATAGTTTTCTAATTGTTTACGAATAAGTGAACCATTTGGAAGCCATAAAGGCATACCAGCACCTACTAATTCGTGAGTCATAAATAACTCTTGCTCTTTACCTATTTTACGGTGGTCACGCTCTTTAGCCTCTTCTAACATTTTTAAATGATTATTTAAATCTTCTTCATTTTCAAAACATATTCCATATATTCTTTGAAGCATTTTATTTTTAGAATCTCCCTTGAAATATGCTCCACTTATTTTAAAAAGTTTAAAATATTTAATTTGTTTAACTGTATCGACATGTGGACCACGGCAAAGGTCAGTAAAGTCTCCTTGTGTGTAACAACTAATAACTGCACTATCATCCATATTATTTATTAAATCTATTTTATATGGGTCATCTTTAAACATTTCAAGTGCTTCACTTCTAGTTAATTCTCTTCTAACTATTCTCTTACCATCTTTAGATATTTTTTTCATCTCTTTTTCTATTTTAGGTAAATCTTCTTCTTTTATTACTTCATCACCCAAATCGATATCGTAATAAAATCCTTCTTCAATAACTGGTCCTACCCAAAACTTTGCATTTGGATATAAATGTTTTACTGCCTGAGCAAGTAAGTGTGCGCATGAGTGATTTAACACACTTAAATTTTCATTTTCTTTAATATTAATCATAATCTCTATCCTCCTTTAATATTTTTTCTTTTTTTAATTTCTTTTGCTTTTTCCATTTTAATATTTTATAAACTTCTCTATACTCGTGTATCCTATTTAAACTCTTAAGATTTCTACAGAGCATAGATAATTCATAAGTATTTAAATCTTCAAGTATCTTTTCTATTTCTAATTCATTATCACTTTCTTCGGTAGTTTCTATATACTCTATTTCATCAAATAATTTTATATTAGGTCTTTCGTAAAACGCTGGATTATTAAACGAATCAAATACGCATATAATATCGCCGTTAAAAGTATTCTCTTTATTTTCTAATACATATTGAAAACTAACTCTTCTAATATGTGGGAATAAATATTTTATATCGTTATGGCTAAGTTTACCATGAGAATCTATATTTATACCGTAATAAAGTATTAAAAACTTCCTTAAACTAAGCGATGTCTTTTTGAGTGTTGTTAATAATTCTTTCAATTGTTCTTTATCTTTGCTCATACTCTCCCCCTAAAAAAGCAAAAAAGCACTTCCATTAAGGAGTGCTTCGCACGTTACCATCCTTTGTAACTTAATTAAAATAACGGCTAGACCGGGACATCTTTCGAGTCCAGTTCATAGGTAGTAATTATATAATTTTATAAACTATCTTTCACCAACAATAGTCTCTCTTGATATAAATATTATATAACCATGTCCTAATCAAAACATTTATACTTATATTTTAGCACATTTTTAAATTTTTGCAAGTACTATTTTGCTTGATACCAATCATCACCGTATTCAACATCTACAACAAGAGGTACACCAAGGTCTACTACATTTTCCATAACCTCTTTCATAAGAGATTTAACAACCTCAAGTTCATCGTTTTTAGTATCTACTACAAGTTCATCGTGTACCTGTACAAGTATCTTGCTTTTTAATCCTCTTTTGTTAAATTCGTTAAAAAGTCTTACCATTGCTATTTTAATTATATCAGCAGCAGTTCCCTGTATTGGAGTATTTAAAGCAATTCTTTCTCCACTTTGTCTAATAAGATAATTACTACTTTTTAACTCTTCAATAGTTCTAATTCTTCCATAATATGTTTTTACATATCCATCTTCATGGGCCTTTTTTATAGCACCCTCTTTATATGTTTTTATACCTGGATAAGTTTCATAATAATTATTTATAAATTCTATTCCTGATTTAGCATCTATATTTAGATTTTCAGATAGTCCAAATCCACTTATTCCATATATTATACCAAAGTTTACTGCTTTAGCGACCCTTCTCATATCTTTAGTTACTGCTTCTATTGGTACTTTAAATATATCACTTGCTGTTTTAGTATGAACATCAACTCCTGAATTAAATGCATCTTTTAAAGATTTTATGTCTGCCATACATGCAAATAATCTAAGTTCTATTTGTGAATAGTCCGCACTTACAATTACAGAGTCTTCGCTTGGAACAAATGCTTTTCTAATTAGTCTTCCATATTCATTCCTAATAGGTATATTTTGTAAATTAGGTTCTATACTAGAAAGTCTTCCTGTCTTAGTTAAGGTTTGTGTATATATAGTATGTATTTTACCATCCTCGTGTATAAAGTTTATTAAACCTTCTATGTATGATGCGTATAGTTTTGTTAGAAGTCTATATTCTAATATTAAATTAACTATTGGGTGTTTATCCTTTAATCTTTCAAGTACATCAGCAGCAGTAGAATATCCCATTTTACCTTTTTTAGACTTATGAGGTAATCCTAGTTTATCAAATAAAACTTCACTTAATTGTGCGGGAGACTGTATATTGAATTCTTCTCCAGCGTAGTTATATATATCTTTAGTAATAAGTTCTATTTTTATTTTTAACTCTTCACCCATTTCAAGTAATCTATTTTTATCTACTTTAAATCCAGTATATTCCATATCTGCTAAAACTTCACTTAAAGGCATTTCTACATCTTTAAATAAGTTATAAAGTTCTTTATCTTTTAAATCCTGTTCTAACTTATCTTTTGTTTCATAAATGAATTTAGCCCTTCTTACACTTTCCTCTTCTATGTTTAAGTTCTCTTTTCTTATATCATAAGAAGAAGATAGTTTATAATTTAATTCTCCTGCTAGATATGCAATGTCATCTTTTATAGTATATTCAAGTAAATATGCAGCAAGAGCAGTATCGAATACTACATTAGATATATTTATATTATACTTAGAACACACTACTAAAAGTTTTTTATAGTCATATGTATAAAGTGGTACTTTAGTTAGAAATGATGGATTTTGTTTTAGTAATTCTCCTGGAATAAATAAGGCAGTATTTTTATTATATACACCCATTCCTATTAAGTTAGCATTGTGATAGTTTGTATCATCCATACAAAGATAAATAGATGTATCACTATCTATACTTATTTCACTCAAATCTTCTACTACTTTATAATCTATTTCTTCTTTTTCAAACTTAACTTCTTCATTAATATTTTTTAAAAGTGAATAAAATTCCAAATCTTTATAAATGTTTATAAGTTTTGGCCCTGGTCCTTTATATTTTATATCTTTTATACTTATATCCATTGGAACATCTCTACATATAGTTGCAATCTCATAACTCATATAAGCACTTTTTTTATCATCTATTAGTTTATTTTTTAAAGCACCTTTAATATTATCAATATTTTGATATATATTATCTATTGTCTTATACTCTGTTAAAAGTTTTAAAGCAGTTTTCTCTCCTATTCCTTTAACCCCAGGAATATTATCACTCGGATCTCCCATTAAGGCTTTTAAATCGATTATATTTATAGGCTCTATTCCCCATTCACTTTTGAATGTTTCTTCACTATATCTTATATAATCCTTTTGTTTTAATAGTTTCATTTCTACATGTTTAGATATGAGTTGTAATAAATCTTTATCACTACTAATTATTAAACCATCATAGTTATCATCACTATCACAATATTTAGCAAATGTTCCTATTATATCATCAGCCTCATAATTATCTATTTCATAATATTTTATACCCATTGCATCAAGCATTTCTTTAGCAATTGGGAATTGCATTTTAAGTTCATTTGGAGTCTCATCTCTCCCACCTTTATAAAAATCATATTTCTCATGTCTAAATGTTTTTCCTTTATCAAAAGCAACTACTATATAAGTAGGATTTTCTTCTGCTATTATTTTATTTATCATATTGGCAAATCCATATAATCCGTTAGTTGGAAAACCTTTTGAATTTTTCATTAAGTTGCCATTATATGCAGTAGCATAGAAACTTCTAAAAAGTAAGTTATTTCCATCTACCATAATTATTTTTTCCATAACATCACCATATACATTATATAAAGAAAAAACATATTATTTCTAATATGTTTTAAAATATATTAAATTTATTCAGTTCTAAGAGCTATAACCGGGTCTTTCTTACTTGCAATACTAGATGGTATTAAACCTGCAATTATAGTAAGTATTGTGCTTATTAATACTAATACTATTCCACCTACTATTGGAAGTGCGGCTGAAACTGCTACTCCTGTTATACCTTTTATTAATACATTAATTACTAGATTTAATATACAAGTAATAATGATACCTATTAATCCTGATGCGAGTCCAACTATAAATGTCTCGGCATTACATACTCTAGATATGTCTTTTTTACTAGCTCCTATTGCTCTTAAAATACCAATCTCCTTAGTTCTTTCAAGAACTGATATATAAGTTATAATACCAATCATTATACTTGAAACTATAAGAGAGATTGATACGAATGCGATAAGTACATATCCTATAACATTTACTATGGTAGTAACACTATTCATAAGAAGTCCGACATAATCTGTATACTCTATTCTCTCTTCTTCTTTTCCTTCGTTTTCTTTAGAGGTATTATAATCATTTATTATGTTTTTTATTTCATCTTTTGATTCAAAATCTTTAGGATATATATTTATCGTATATGGACTATCTAAATCTACTATACCTAGTTTCATTAAATTAGTCTCATAACTTTCTAAATCTTTAAAATCATCATTAGTAAATACATTTTTACTTGGATTAGATAATTGTTCTTTTGCTATATCACTTTCATTTATACTATTTATAACATAATCAGTTAATCCTTTTGTATATCCAACTCCATTTATAACTGATATATTACTATCTTCTTTTGGTCTTATTATACCTACTATTTTTAAATCTAAACCATCGTTTACTATTTTACTTATATGAGATAAATCATTACTTTTATCTACCCATTTACTATTTTCTTTTACATAGTAATCAGTATTTAGTACTAGTTTATAATTTGTATTTAATATATCATCATATGTATATTTAGTATGTTCAAATTCTTTTATCTCTTTACCAGCCATCATATTTTGCATAGTCTCTTGTATTTCTTTTTGGTCTTTTAAACCTATTGAGTATAATACATAGTCACTTATTTCATTATTCTCATCTACTATTAAAACTAATTCATCATACTCTTTAGGTAATCTTCCACTAACTATATCATACTGACTTTTAAGTAAACTATTATTAGTTGTAAGCTCATTAAATATTGGAATGTTACTACTAACCATACTATTAGAAGTATCAACTCCAAATAAATTCATCATTCCACTTGGATTTACTTTTAAAGAATCTTTAGTATATATCTGGAGGTCAAGCGCATATGTATATTTAATATCGTTTATATAGTTTTTTAATTCTTTATTATTTTCTATATATTTCTTAAACTCAGTTAAATTATTTGTTTTAATCCCGCCATACATAGCAGTTATCATATCTGTCATAATGTTATTAGAATAAACTGCATCTAAATCGTGTTTATCGCCATTACTAGTACCCATAAACGAAGTCATGAGTGAAGATGCATCTACACTATTTTTTTCTATCGTAAGAGGATAACTAGTTAAGGTATCCTTTTGAACTCTATCTATATAATTATTTACTCCATTTGATAAAGATAGTATTAAAGCTATACCTATTATACCGATACTACCTGCAAAAGATGTAAGTAAAGTTCTACCTTTTTTAGTCATAAGGTTATTTAAAGATAAAGATAAAGCAGTTAAAAAACTCATACTTGTTTTTTTAGTCTTGCCTTGTTTTAATTCTACTGTCTCTTTACCATCATAAGGATTAGTGTCACTAGTAACCTCACCATCTTTTAAGCTGATTATTCTATTAGAATAGTTATTTGCAAGTTCTGGATTGTGAGTTACCATTATGACTAATTTATCTTTACTTATTTTTTTTAGTAAATTCATTATTTGTATGCTTGTTTCACTATCTAAAGCACCCGTAGGTTCATCTGCTAAAAGTATATCTGGGTCGTTAATTAAGGCTCTAGCGATTGCAACCCTTTGCATCTGACCACCACTGAGTTGATTAGGCTTTTTATGGATGTGTTCTTTAAGACCTACTTCTTTTAAAGCACTAATAGCTCTTCTTCTTCTTTCTTTTTTACCTACTCCAGATAAAGTTAAAGCAAGTTCAACATTAGATAGAACTGTTTGATGTGGTATTAAATTATAACTTTGAAATATAAAACCTACCCTATGATTTCTATATGAATCCCAGTCTTTATCTTTATATTTTT
>CANRBR010000043.1 GCA_947628915.1 uncultured Bacilli bacterium
CCCCCCCCCCTGTCAAGTGTTTTAGGAATGTTTACAAAAAAATTAGAAAAAATTAGAAAATTATGTAGAACTTACAATATCTACAAAACTTTCTAATCTTGTCTCAATACCTCCACTACTTTCTATATCATCTATTATTATATTTATATAAGGTTTATTTAGTTTTCTCATAACAAGTTCATTTACTAAACTATCAAGGCCACACGGAAAACTAGATAAAAATATTATTCCATCTATTTTATCAATACATTTATTTATACTACCTATATTATCTTTACAATACTTCCAGTATAATCCTTTTGTAAAATTACTATATTCATCCTTTACAAAGAACAAATCACTATAGATAATTTCTACATCTAATTTCTTCAATATATTTATAATAGGTTCACCTATTAACTTATCATATATATTATAAGAATGTCCTATAAGTAATACTTTCTTTTTTTCACTTCTTAAATTTCTAAGGTTGCACAATACCCTATTCTTTTTTATTTTACTTTCTTTAACTTTCGCATATTCATACGCACTTATTATATCTTTTTTACTTATACCAAGTGTATTTCCAATACTAATTAGTCCTTTAAGTAGAGTCTCTTTATTTCTTAAATTGATATTATAGTTTAATATTTTTATATCAAACAAGTTATTAATAATATCATATAAAGCTAAAAAGTTAGTACAAGTCTGATTATCAAGTCCATAGTTATCTATTCTAGGTATTAAGATATAATCACATTTACCTTCTAAATATGCGACATGCCCAATAAAATTTTTCATAGATAAACACATCTCATCTTGAGAATATTTTATTCCTAAATCCATTATATCTTTATTTGTATCTGGACTTATTATGTAGTCTATTTTTAAATAGTCAAAAAAATTTATCCAAAAATCACTAAAGTAATAATAATACATACTTCTAGGTATACCTATTTTCACTTTATCACCATTAAAGTTTATGTAGAATTAAAGCATTTATTTACTTTTTTAAACTTTTGTAGTAAAATCTTTATATGGAAAGGTGATTATATGTATTTAAAAGAATTAACCAATAATGAGTTTAATCTTTTTACAGGAACTTACCCTTATTTTTCTATATATCAAACTAGTGAATACGGTTTTTTAATGAATACACAAAACTATACTACTGTATTTCTAGGTATGGTAGATGAATTTGATAAAATACATGCAGCAAGCCTTATACTTATAGAAAAAAATAGTATGTTTAAATATGCATATGCACCTAAAGGATTTTTAATAGATTATAATAACAAAGAACTAGTAGAAGAATTTACTAATTTAATAAAAGAATATTTAAATAAAAAGAAAATAATGGCAATAAAAATAAATCCAATGATTATTAAAAGTTCTTACGATTATAGAACAAATACTACACATGTTAATCCAGAATTTGAAAGCCAGTTAGAGTTTTTAAAAAGTCTAGATTATTATCACCTTGGATTTAATAATTTATTTGAGGCTTTTAAACCTAGGTATGATGCCATTATAGATTTAAACAAACCCATTACAACTTTATTTGGTAATATGAATAAGAATTTTAAAAATAAGGTTAAAGGTGCGGATAAAAACGGCATTAGAATAATAAAAGGTAATGATAAAGAAATCGATTACTTATACGATGAAGTAAAAAATAAATATCCAAGGGATAAAAAATATTTTGAAGATATGTTATACTTCTTTAAAAAAAGAGAAATGATAGATTATTATTACGCTAAACTAGATACTAATGCATACCTAATAAATGTACAAAAAAGATATCAAAAGCAGATGGAGATGTGTAATAAACTAAATAATGAATTATTTAAAAAAGTTGGAAGAAATAATACAAAACTTATAAATAATAAAATATTTCAAGAAAATAAACTTAATGAACTTAAAAATGAACTTGTATATGCGACTAAACTCTTAAAAGAAAGTCCTGAAGGAGTTGTAGTTGCAACAATGATTATTGCTAAGTATAGAGATGAAGTTTATATATTTATGGATGGGTATAATAAAGATTTTAAGAGAATGAATGCAAAACATCTGATGACTTGGAAACTTATAGAAAAGTATTCTAAAGAAAAATATAAAAGATTTAATTTAGGGGGAATGACTAATCCTAATATAAAGAATGAAAAATATAAAGGATTAAACGAATTTAAATTAAGTTTTAATGCTAGATGTGTTGAATATGTAGGAGACCTTGAATTAATAACAAGTCCTGGAATATATAATTTATATAGAAATTCAAAACCTATAAGATATATATTAAAAAGAGATAAATGATCTCTTTTTAATTTTTATTAACGTTTTCTAAACTTTTATAGTATTCATACCTCTCTTGGGCACACTTTTTATTATTTTCGAGTAACTCTTTAGCGTGCTTTTTATTTACTTTTTCTAGCATAGAATATCTAGTTTGTAAGTTTAAAAATTCTTCATATTTATCAAAATCTACATTCTTACTATCAAGAGTAAATCCATTTATAGGATGTCTTCTAAATATTGGATAGTAACCGCATTCTACTGCTAGACGTTCCATATTAACACTATTTGTCATACCACCTTTGATACCATGCGATATACAAGGTGCATAAGCAATTACTATGGATGGTCCACTGTAATCATTTGCCTCTTTTAAAGCCTTAATTACTTGCATCATATTTGCACCTAATGAGACTTCTGCGACATATGCATTTTTGTAGCACATACACATTCTTGCTAAATCTTTTTTATCAGTTACTTTACCACTTGTTGCAAAAGATGCAATAGAACCCATCTCACTAGCTTTACTTGCCTGACCACCAGTATTTGAATATACTTGCGTATCAAGAACTAATATATTTATATTATCGTTACTTGAAAGTACATGGTCAATCCCACCAAATCCAATGTCGTATGCCCATCCATCTCCACCTATACACCAGTAATTTCTTGATGGAATATATTCTTTTAACTCTTTTAACTCATCATTAATATTATCATCCAAGTTATCGTAAACGTCTTTAGTTATCTCATAGTTATCAGGATTATCTAACCATTTTTTAAATAATTCTTTATTAGGATTATCCATATCATTTTCCATAATATTTTTAATTCTATTTCTAATTAGGTTATTACTTATAAGCATTCCATAACCATATTCTGCATTATCTTCAAATAATGAGCTTGCCCATGGAACACTATATGGAGTTTCAGGCGCACTACCACCATAAATAGATGAACATCCTGTTGCATTCGCAATTATTAAGTTATCTTTAAATAGTTGAGTTAGTACTTTTATATATGCAGTCTCACCACATCCCGCACACGCACCGCAGTATTCAAAACTAGGTTTAGTAAATCCTATTCCTTTTACTGTTAACTCGTTAAATTTATGTTTATCAGTAATATTTTTATCTAAATAGTCAAATACTTCTTGTTCTTTATTTTTTATCTCTTCACTTAATGATTTAAATGTTAAAGCCTTTTGTCCTTTCATTCCGGGACATATATTAATACATAAACCACATCCTGTACAGTGTTTAATTGAAATACCTATAGCAAAGTAATAATCATCTAACCCTATCGCTTTAGTACACCTACTCTTTACATAATCAGGCGCACTTTCATACTCCTCTTTAGAAAGCAAATATTCTCTTATTACTGAGTGAGGACATACGAAGCTACACTGTCCACAATTAATACAGTTTTCACTTATATAATGAGGTACTATTTCATTATATTTTTTATCTTTATCTTTTACTGAATCAGGTTTGAATATACCAGTTGGCATAGATAAGAATTTAGATGTTGGAATACTATATCCTTCTCTTTTATACATTGCATCTATTACACTTAAATCTTCTTCTTTACTCTCTTTATAATCAAAATCTATACTAACTTCTTTAGTTAAAGCTTCAACACTAGATAATGATTCTATATTCTTATTTACTATATCTTCACCCTTTTTACTAAACTTAGCTTTAATGTATTTTATAAGTTCTTCTTTTGCAAACTTATAATCTATTAAGTTAGTAATATAAAGTATAGCTGATTCCATAATCATACTAATCTTATTTCCTAATCCTACTTTAGATGCTATATCATAGGCATTAATTGTAAATATACGAGTATTATTTTCTTTTATTAGTCTTTTTAATTTATCACTAAAAGTACTTTTTAACTCATCTATAGATTTACTTGTATTTATAATCATTATAGAGTCTTTACTTATCTTATCTAATATTTCAAATTCACTAAAATAACTATCTTTAGATACTACTACTATATCTGGATTTTCTACATAATATGTAGACCTTATTTTATTTGGGCTAAATCTTAAATGAGATATAGTTACCCCTCCACTTTTTTTAGAATCATATTGGAAATATCCTTGAACATAATTATCAGTATTATCTCCAATTAATTTAATAATAGATTTAGATGCACTTACCATTCCATCAGAGCCATATCCATATATAAGCATCTCTTTACTTGTTTTAATATCGTAACTAATCTCATCTAAACTTAAGTTAGTTACATCATCGTTAATGCCTATAGTAAAGTTTTCTTTAGGATTATCTAACATATCATATACTGCTTTTATATGTTTTGGACTAGTATTTTTACTAGATAGACCGTATCTACCTCCTACTATAGTAATACCTGTATCTTTTAAAGCAGATACTATATCTAAATAAAGAGGTTCACCGTTTGAGCCAAATTCCTTAGTTCTATCGAGTACTGCAATTTTTTCTATACTTTTTGGTAGTACATCTTTTAAATATTTAACTGAAAATGGACGATATAGGTGTACTTCTATTAAACCTAAATCCTCATCTAAGTCATCAATTACTTCTTTTATAGTTTCACATACTGAACCCATAGCAACTATTACTTTTTTAGCATTCTTACTTCCGTAATAATTAAATGGTTTATAATTAGTACCAGATAGTTTATTAATACTTTCCATATATTTATTAACTATATCAGGTACTTTATCATAGAATATATTTCTAACCTCAGTATTTTGAAAGTACACATCATCGTTTTCTGCAGTACCACGCGTATTAGGTACTCTTGGATTTAAAGCCCTACTTCTAAACTTTTCTAAAGCCTTTTTATTTAATAATTTTAGATAATCTTCTTTTTCTAGTACTTCTATTTTATCTATCTCATGGCTAGTTCTAAAACCATCAAAAAAGTGCATAAAAGGTAATGATGCATCTATTGCTGATAAATGAGCAACTCCACTTAAGAGTGATGCATCTTGTACAGATGAGGATGCAAGCATACAAAAACCTGTAGTTCTAGTTGAATATATATCTTGGTGGTCACCCATTATTGATAAGGCATGTGTGGATAAACTACGAGCAGCCACATGCATAACACATGGTAGCATTTCACCAGCCATTTTATACATGTTTGGTATCATTAAAAGTAATCCTTGACTTGCAGTAAATGTCGTTGCAAGAACACCATTTTGTAAAGCTCCGTGTATAAATCCTGCTGCCCCTGCCTCGCTTTGCATCTCAACTACCTTTACTTTATCATTAAATAAATTAGTTTCATCTATACTACTCCATTCATCCATGTGTTCTGCCATAGGACTAGATGGAGTTATTGGATAAATTCCTGCAATTTCTGTAAAAAGATATGCTGTTCTCGCACACGCCTCATTTCCATCCATAGTTTTTACTCTTTTCATACTATCACCTATCTAATTATACTATAAAATATTAAAAAAAGATATAACATATATTTTAGTTCAATAAAAAGTTTAATATTAAATAGTTTTAAAGGTCATACACTAACGTATGACCTTTATATAAGATTTCTTCATTAAAAATCTTATTATTTTTAGTATCTTTATCACGAATTTTTAAGATCTTCCACACATTCACTATTATTTTTAAGTTCGTAAGTAAATTCATCACTATAACTTATTTGAACACTTTTTAAATCAGTTATATCTTTATCATCTATTATAATTGGTGAACTTATATATCCGGTAGAAGTTAATTCTTTTAAAGTTATACAATAACTAAATCCCTCAATTCTTTTAAAATTATTATTGTTTTGTTGTATATACTTATCTACTGCATTATAAATTAATTTTTCAGATATATTATTTTCTTCAACAGAAGAATTTTTAATATTATTGATTATATTTGGAAAAATCACTGCCATTAATAAAGCAAGTATAATAATTACTCCTAGTAATTCCATAAGTGTGAAAGCTTTCCTATTCATTTAAATCACCATCCATATTATATATTAATTATAAATAATTTTATTTAGAATGTCAATTATTAAAACAATTTATATATAATTATTAAATTATAAGATATAAACAAATATAATTAAACTTGCTCTTCTACATATTGTAATATACCATCTCTTAATCCAGCATTACCTAATGTCCACTTACTACTTGTCACCTTTACAACACTTAATTTTCCACATCTACTAAAGATATTCCCCATATTGGTTACACTTGATGTATCAAAACTACTTAAATCAATATATTCTAAAGAACTACATCCGTAAAACATCTCAGACATGTTTGTTACTTGCGATGTATCAAACATACTTAAATCTAATGAAATTAAATTAATACAACCATTAAATATGCGACCCAGATTTGTTAGTTTAATTGTATTAACATTATCACCAAATTTTATTTCTTTTATATTAGTACAATTAAAAAACATATTATCAATAGTTGTTACTTCACTCATATTAAAACCAGTCAAATCTATTGATTCTAAATTTATGCAACTTGTAAACATCCAATTCATGTATTTTACTTGTGATGTATTAAACATGCTTAAATCTAAATTTGTTAAACTATAACAATCTCTAAACATACTTCCCATATCTGTTACCTGTGACGTATCAAAATTTTTTCCAAAATTTATATTTTTTAAATTTGTACAAACATGAAACATATAGGTCATAGTTGTTACTTGACTTGTATCAAAATTACTTAAATCTAATTGTTCTAAACTTGAACATCCACGAAACATATTACTCATATTTGTTAAACTTGATGTATCAAAATTTTCTATTCCCTTTATTTCTGTTAAATTGCTACAATTATAAAACATACGAGACATATTAGTTACTTTGGATGTATCAAACATACTTAAATCTAATTTCTTTAAACTACTGCATAGATCAAACATACCATTACTCGTTTGATAATAACCTGTCGACATATCAACTACATTTGAAGTATCAAAATTACTTAAATCAAGTGTCTCTAAACTACTACATCCTGCAAACATTCCTTCCATATTTATTGCAGTACTTGTATCAATACCATTGAATTCTATCGTTTTAAGATTAGTAAAATTTTGAAACATAAGATATGAATAATCATTTAAATATATATAATTATCGCTATATACATACACATTCCCATTATTATCGTAGTATGCCTTTATGTTATTATCACTTGATACTGATGTATTCGGTAACTTTTCTAACATATCTTTTGTATACCCTATTGGTAACATCCCATCTGGTAAAAATTCTATATTAGTTATAATTTCATCTATTGTAAATCGAACTGCTTCTGGATTATTAAAAAGTTTTATTTTTGTACCAAACTCTAATCCTACAATAAGTTTACTTTTATTTATATCTTTATACAAATTTACCCTATCATTTTCTAGTTTTGCATAATAACCTTGTATTTGACCTAATGATATTCTTACTACCTTTTCTCCTACTATTTGTAATATCCCATTTTCTAAGCCTTTCCCATTATATGAAATATATATTTCATTTTTGTTGTTACTTATTAATTTGCCATTTTCTTTTATAGTATATATTCCTGTATAATCTTTAGTATCTAACGACATATTACTCATTATTGAATTTTCTACTGCATTTAAGTAATTTTCTACACTTAATCTTATTGATTCTTTCCTTGAACTTTCTATTAAACTTAATATTTGGGGAACTGCTATTAATGCGATAAATGCTAATATTAATAATACAGCTAATAACTCCACAAGAGTAAATCCTTCATTTTTCATAAAC
>CANRBR010000044.1 GCA_947628915.1 uncultured Bacilli bacterium
CTCTTCATTTGTTAGTCCATTATACATATCTTCCTCCACAGTAAAATATATGGACAAACTTTAAATTTAGAACAAAAGTCAAAATAAATTTTGACCAAATGCCATCACTGGCATTTTTTTCTACTTCATCAAGACTAAGCCTCTCCATAGACCAATTTCGGATAGTCGCTACCCTATTTGTTTTTTATTCCGTCAAAATTTTATTGACTTGCAGTTCCAAGTCTACTCTTCATATATAATTTTAACCCTTCAAACATTATATTTATACTCGCACTTATAACTAATCACTTAAACTTAAACAGTTTGGACATTCCCACTCTCTTATTCTTAAATCCTTTACTTCTTTATTCTGATATCCACATCTTGGACATATTTGACTACTTGGATAGTATGTATCTATTTGATAAAATAACTTGTTTTTCCATTTGCTTTTATACTTAAGTTGTCTTATTAGTTCTGCCCATGATGCATCATATATTTTCTTAGATAGTGGGCTTTGTACCATTTCATTTATTTTTAGTTTTTCTGTTACTATTATGTCATTTTCTTCTGTTATTTCTTTACTTATTAAATGTAGAAGATATTTTCTTGCATTTTTTAATTTTTGATAGGCTCTTTGTAATTTTATCTTTACTTTTAATCTGTTTTTACTTCCCTTTTCACATCTTGCTAACCATTTATTTAATCCTTTTATTTTCTTTTCATATCGTTCTATTATTTTCTCATTTTTTATTTTTATTCCATCACTTGTTATTATTAAATCTTTTATCCCTAAATCTATTCCTACTATCTTTGTTGGAATAAATTTAGGTAGTTCTATAAACTCTTCTACTGTAATACTTACATAATATTTATCTGCTTCTTTATATACTGTTGCTGTTTTGATATTTCCTTTTATATCATTTAAGTTTCTATATCCTCTAATACTTACTTCTTTTAATTTTGGTAGTGTGATTAGGTTGTTTTTTAAATCTATTTTTATTGAATTATATTCATGTCCTTTATATGTACTTGTCATATTAGTTGTTCTATATGAATTTTTACTTTTATTTTTTGATTTAAAATTAGGTCTTCCTCCTAAATTATCCTTATATCTTTTAAAAGCATTATCTAAATCAAATATACTTGTTCTAAGTAAACAACTATCTACTTCTTTTAACCATTCATATTCTTTTGTTAATTCTTTTACTTCTTTACAACAGTCATATGCATTTATATAATTTGAATATTTATTTAAGAAATAATTATAAATAAATCTTGAAGACCCAAATGATTTTTCTATTAATATTTTTTGTTCTTTATTTGGATAAAGTCTAAATACATAACCTCTTATTATCTTTTCCATAGCCTCACCACCTGATAATATAATTATACTACCAGTACATTCGTTTGTAAATAGTTTTTTGACTTTCCAAGCACTTTCCTAGTAGATGAAAAAAATCATAGTGGGCAAACCTATAGGTATTCCAACTATGATTTTATAAATTTAAAAATCTAGTGTTTAAATCACTAGATTTATCAATAGCTAAAAATTTAATTTATATTATAACTAATATATTCTAAAATCAATCATACTACTACTGACATTGAATTACACCAGAATTAATACTGCAAGTAGCACCACCATTAAATACACGAATATTGCTACATGAATTTTCTATACTAATATCATCTCCATTACAAATAGAATAAGATTCTGATACTTCACATTTATCCGTATCAATTATATCGCTGAATGCTTCTTTAATTATTTGTTGATTCATTTTACAATCACTTTTATCATCTGATGATTTTAAGCAATATGTATTTCCATTTCTATTGAAACATACATATGCAGCTGATATTGTACTTCCATCACTTGTGTCTAATCCTAAGTAACGATCTGATTGTGGTGGGGTATCTTTTTTGTCACTAGGTAGTGGTCCTCCTATATGTAAAGGTTCTGAATAGCTTGAAAAATACCAACTTCCATAATATTGCGGTTTGTACGTTAAAGGACAAACTAGATCATCTTCGTATTTATATGTATACTGGTTTGCATCCTTTGTAATACTTACAGATCCTGTCAATGATTCTCTTGTATTTGGATCTAATACATCTTTAGAATTTATATATCCTTTGTTTATTAATGAACTAACACTAATACACTCTGCTTCCTCATTCATTCCCTCTTTTATATAATATACTTCTGCTGCATCTTCTAATCGTTTTTTTTGATCCTCAGATAATGAACTTTTAGAATTTTTTATTATAACATCCACTGCTGTAATTGTTATCGTAAGTAAAATCCCTAATATTATTATAACAGCTAATAATTCTATAAGTGTAAAACCTTTTTTCATACACATCCTCCTTAGTGTTCTTCTTTTACATTATCGCATATATCGACTATTATGTCAATAAGTTTAATTCATACATTAGTATAAATAGGAATTAAACACATATATAATAAAATATATTTATATAGGTGATTCATATGAAATTAGTACCAAGTATTTCTGCTCCAATATATACATCTTCTGCATTTATTATTGGTCTTCTTTTATGTGATGAACTTACTCCTGCTGAACAAAATTCACTAGGCAACTGGTTTATGATGGTAGGTCAGGCACTTTGTACTAATTCTGCACAACAGCAATTACTTAATAATAGGAAAGGTACTTCTACAAGCTATAATTCGCATATTATAAATGATAATAATTTAAAAGAAAGCGCGAATAATATAAAAAAAGAGATAAACAACATTTTTAAAAGTTTTTAATAATATCGTTTCTTCTCTTTATAATAATCTGGATAAAATCCCTTTAAATATATCTTTAATTTTTCTAATTGTTTATCCTCTATTTGTCTTATTCGCTCTCTTGTCACCCCAAGCATCCTGCCTACTTCTTCGAGTGTTCTTGGCTTACCATCTTTAAAACCGAATCTTAATTCTAGAATTTTTTTCTCTCTACCCGGTGGATAGTTTTCTATAACTTTCCTAATAAATTCAAGATTATCTTTTTTTATTATTTCATCTTCTATTACAACATCATCTGGTATCTCATCTTTCAAACAAGTATCCGTGTCATCATTTAATTGAGCTTCTAAACTTCTAGTTTCCTGTTGAACGATTTTTAACTTTTTAACAGTTTCAGTATCGCAGCCTAAAAACTTAGCAATTTCATCATAAGAAGGATTCTTACCGTTTTTAGTCATATAATCCATTTCAAAATTTTTTATTTTTACTATCTTATAATAGGCATGACTGGGCAAAGATATACTAAATTTTCTTTTATACTGATTACGTTTAATAGATTGTGTTATCCACCAATACGCATAAGTAGAAAATCTATATCCTTTTGTAACATCAAATTTATCAACTGCTTTAGCAAGTCCAATATTCCCATCTTGTATAAAATCTAGTAAATCTGAAGAATTGCCATATTTTCTAAATTCGTTTTCTGCAATAATAACGACTAATCTTAAGTTGGAATCTATTAACTTTTGTCGTGCGTCTTTATCACCTTTAAGTATTTTGTATCCTAAAGCTTTTTCTTCTTCTGCTGATAATAAATTTATTCTATTAATATCTCGCATATATATTTTAAAAATATCTTCTCCATTATAATCATAACTATCTAAATCTGAATAATTAATATTATCATTAAATTTAACAGCTATATTACATTTATTTAATGATTCCAATAAATTTTCAAAATCTTTATCATCAAGTCCCAAATTTACTATATCATTAATGTCCAACGTATTATTACTTTGATGTGCTTTTTTTATTAAACTATCGATATCAATCATAGGACCCCTCCTCATTTGTTTAATTATATTATCATTTTATCATATAAAAGTCAAATTAAAATTTAAATTAAAATTTAAATTAAAATTTAAAAATCAATAAAAGAAAATAATATAAAAAAAGAAATGAACAATATTTTTAAAAAGTTTTAAAATATAGTTTTTTCTTTTCATTATAATATTCAGGATACATTCTTCTTATATAATTCCTTATTTTTTTTAATTGTTTACCTTCTATTTGTCTAATTCTTTCTCTAGTTAAATCGAATTTATCACCAACTTCTTGAAGTGATCTAATCTTACCATCTTTGAGTCCCAATCTTAATTCGATAATTTCTTTTTCTCTTCCAGATAGACAATGATCCATAACCTGCTTAATTAATCTATAGTCATCACGTTTTATTATATCATCCTCTATTACAATATCATCTGGTATCTCATCTTTCAAGCAAGTATCCGTGTCATCATTTAATTGAGCATCTAAACTTTTAACTTCTTGCTGAGCGATTTTTAAACTTTTGACATTTTCAATATCGCAGCCTAAAAACTTAGCAATTTCATCATAAGAAGGATTTTTACCATTTTTAGCCATATAATCCATTTCAAACTTTCTTATTTTTACTATTTTATAATAGGCGTATCTATTCAAAGATATACTAAAATTTCTCTTATAATGATTACTCTTAATCGATTGTGTTATCCACCAACATGCATAAGTAGAAAATCTATATCCTTTTGTAACATCAAATTTATCAACTGCTTTAGCAAGTCCAATATTTCCCTCTTGTATAAAGTCTAATAAATCCGAATAATTACCATGTGTCTTTAACTCTTTTCTTGCAATAGTAACAACTAATCTTAAGTTGGAATCTATTAACTTTTGTCGTGCGGCTTTATCACCTTTAAGTATTTTGTATCCTAAAGCTTTTTCCTCTTCTGCTGATAATAAATTTATCCTTTTAATGTCTCTCATATATATTTTTAAAATATCTTCTCCATCATAATCATAGTTATCTAAATCCGAATAATTAATATTATCATTAAATTTAACATTTATATTACATTTGTTTAATGATTCCAATAAATTTTCAAAATCTTTATCATCAAGTCCCAAATTTAATATATCATTAATATCCAAAGTGTCATTATTTTGATGGGCTTTTTCTATCAAACTATCGATACCAATCATAGAACCCCTCCTCATTTGTTTAATTATATTATCATTTTATTATACGAAAGTCAAATTAAAACAAAAAGATAGAATAATCTATCTATTTTACAAATGGTATTAATGCCATGTGTCTAGCATATTTAATCTGAGTTGCTATATGTCTTTGATGTTTAGCACATGTTCCAGTAATTCTTCTTGGTAATATTTTACCTTTATCCTGACTAACATATTTTTTTATAACATCTATGTTTTTATAATCAACTTCTTTTCCAGCACACATTTGACATACTTTTTTCTTTTTTCTATAAAATTCAGCCATAATTTCCTCCTATTATTCTAGGAAGTTATCATCTATAGAAACGCTATCTCCAAATTCAGCAAATGGGTCATCTTCAACATTTACTTCTTCTTTTGGAGCATCTTGATAATCATATGGAGTAGGTTCACTAGATTGTGGCATACTTGCTTGACTTGCCTCTCTAGCAGCTTTACTTTCAACAAATTCAAAATTGTCTAAAGCTACATCCATAGTATATCTTTTGTTTCCGTCTTTATCATCATAACTTCCAGTTTGAAGTCTTCCTTCAAGCGCGATTAAATTTCCTTTATCAAAATATTTAGTTATTGTTTCTGCTTGTTTACGCCATGCGACTACGTTAATAAAATCAGTTTCTCTTTTACCATCTGCCCCAGTAAAATTTCTGTTTACAGCAATACTAAATCTCGTATATGCAGTATTTTGTGGTGTGTAACGCAACTCTGGCTTAGCAGTAAATCTTCCTATCAATACAACTTTATTCATAATTCACCTCTTAGTCTTCTTTATTTATTATTAAATGTCTAATAATATCATTACTAATTAAAGCCAAACGATCAAACTCTTTTACCGCTTTATCATCACTAGCTTCAATATTAACTACGAAGTAATATCCACTCTTGTAAGTATTATTTCCTACTTTTATTTCGTAAGCTAAAGTCTTTTGTCCCCAAGCATCAACATTAGTAACTTTTGCTCCATTAGTTTCTAATGTCTTTTGGAAGTTAGATGCAACCTTTTTTATTTCATCTTCTCCAAGTGTTGGTCTTACAATGAACATAATTTCATAATTTCTCATAATACACCTCCTTATGGTCTTTGGCAATTTCTTGCAAGGAGTAAATTTCTTACTCGTCTTAGATTATAACAAACTTTTTTGAGTTTGTAAACCTTATTAAGTATATTTTTTTTAATTTATTTAATGTATATATTTATAACAATTTTAGATAATAATAATGGTGAATTTTATGTATTATTTAAATTACTTTTTTATATTTTCAATATTAGGTCACATAATAGAGTGTTTTTTCTACTCTAATGGAGATAGTGGAATATTTCTAGGACTTTGGACACCTATATATGGTATAGGAGCAGTTATAATATTGATTATAAATAAATATGTAGATAAACTATCAGTAAGTAAAGTATTAAAAGTATATGCATTGTTTTTATTTACCATGGCACTTTTATCATCTATAGAGGCATTAGGTGGATATTTAATTAAATTTATATTTAATACTGAACTTTGGAATTATACTAACCATAATTATAATATAGGAAAATATACATCACTTGAAATGGGATTACTATGGGGATTATGTAGTATTTTACTTATTTATTTTTTAAAGCCTATCATAGATAAATTTGTTAAACATATTCCAAAATGGATAACTTATTTATTAATAATAATATTTATTATAGATATTATTGCAACTATTGTTATTAAAGTAAAAATCCTTTAGATAAAGGATTTTTTGGTAATAATGATATACAGAGTATCTGTCAATATCCCAAAGAGACATCGATACCTTGTGCCTACACTATTCGGCACTATTTAATTTGCCTTACGGCAAATTGGGATTAAAGACTATAGATACCTGAGGGCAGAACAACTACTAATAGCAATAGAAAGCGCCACCAGCATCCACACGGCATTCACTCGAGTCATCGTACGCATACACATCGACATCCGAACTAGCACCCACATTGAGTGACCCAACACGGCAGCCAGAGTAAAAGTCAGAAAAAGCACAAGAATTAATACTAGATGCAAAAGCTTTTCTCATTATTTCTTGATTTTCTTCATATGATGCTCCTCCATCTCCTCCTTTTAAACAATATTCTGTTGTACCTCTTTTAAAGCAAGAATATGCCGCTGATACAGTAGTTCCATCTGTATCTAATTTTAAATATGCATTCTTTCCTGTTGGGGGAGTTTTCGATAACTCTTCTGGTAAAGTAGTTCCTCCTACTGTTAAATCCCATCCATAATCATCATATAACCAATATCCATAGTATGTTTCTAGAATTATTTTCTTCTCTCCATATTCATATTCTACTGGTTTATCATTTACTGTACATCCATTTAACCATATAGTTCCATCACTATATATTTCGTGTGTTGAACATTCTACTTTACTTCCTTCGTATTCGATATAATCTTCTTCTATATCTTCAAATGTTACTTCTTCATCTGTTGGATTTTTTATTGAATAGTCTGCTACTGCATTCTTTATTGCATCTCCATATAATTCTATACTTCTTTCATCACTTTGTTTCTTTGTATCTCCTATTATATTTAGTATAATTGGTACTGCTATTAGTGCGATTATTGCTAGTATTACTATTACTGCTAATAATTCTATAAGAGTAAAACCATCTTTTTTCATAAACTTATCATCTTCCTTCTATTATCATTCTATCACTA
>CANRBR010000045.1 GCA_947628915.1 uncultured Bacilli bacterium
AATATCTTCGATACCTTTTGCGCTATTTACCATTCTTTCTGCTTGATTTTTAAAGTATTTGTATAAATAATTAGGATCAGTATTTGCAAGTTCACCTATTGTATTTATATTAAGTTCTCTTAACTTTTTACTACTACTTTTACCAATACCATACAAATCTTCAATAGGTAGTGGATACATCTTTTTTTCTATTTCATTTGAAAACAAAGTGTGTACTCTATCTGGCTTTAAAAAGTCAGATGCCATTTTCGCACAAAGTTTATTGTTTGCTATCCCTATATTTACAGTAAAGCCTAGTGTATCTTTTATCTCACACTTTAATTTGTATGCAAATTTTATAGGATCTCCATTTAAACTTTTAATCTTTGTGTAATCTATTATACATTCATCAATACTCAGTTTTTCTATATCTGGAGTGTATTTACTTATTAGATCAAATAGTTTATCTGACATATATTTATATAGTTTATGATTTGGAGGAAATACTTTTAAGTCATTACACTTTCTTTTAGCATCCCTAATCGTTTCAGCAGTTTTAACACCCTTTCTTTTAGCTGGCATACTTTTAGCAAGTACAATTCCTCTTCTTTTAGTTTCGTCTCCTCCTATTACAGATTCAATATTTCTTATATCTATCTTATAACCTTTACTTAATAAATCTACTGCAGTCCAAGATAAAAAGGCATTATTTACATCTATGTGCATAAATATTTTATCCATAATATCACCATCTTTATTATATTAAATAGAAAATTTTTAGTCAACAAAAAAACGAACAAAAATTCGTTTTAATCATAAAATTTTATAAACACAGTTGTATCTTTTATTTTAAATTCTTTTTCTTTATAGAAGTAATGCGCACCTCTTCTTTGATTACCTGATGTAAGTTCTATATAGTTAATATTATTTTCTTTAACTAACTCTTCTATTTTATCAAATAATTTAGATGCATACCCTTCTCTTCTGTGTTCTTTAGATACTCCAAGATAACTAATAAAATAATATTTTTGATTTTTTATATACTCGAATCTCTCTTCTATTGTTGCTGAAGCAACTATCTTTTCATCATTTTTTATAATAAGTATTTTACACTTCTTTAAATATTTTTCTATTACTTCCTTTTTACCTTCATAACCAAATATATTTTTTATAAACTCTATATATTCTTCTATATCATTTTTCTTTAAAAATTCTACCTCTTTATTCATAACTACCTCTCTACAAATATTTTTCTTGTAATAAAATTATACACCATAACTATGCCTGTTGAAAATAGTTTTGATATCATATAGTGTATAGCCATTATATCTACCATTAAATACATTATTAATTCATTTATTCCTAAACCTATCACACTTAGTATTATAAATATTATAAACTCTTTTACTCCCTGTTTTTTAGTTACATCAAATACCCATGTAATACTCATTATATAATTAAATATTACTGATACTGTAAAAGATATTATAGATGATATTAAATAATGTATACCTATAAATTCTGTTAGTAAATATAAAAGTCCATAGTCTATTAAAAATGCAAGACCACCCACTACAGTAAATCTTAGTATTTGTTTAACTAATTTATTTTCTAATAACTTATTCATTTTTACTCCTTAAAAGATTAAGATATAATTCATACATCTGTCTATTTTTCTTTACTATTACTTGTAATATTATACCAGTTATAAAAAGAAGTATTGAAAGTATTAAAGATACTCCTGATACTATTAAACTTGGAAATTTTGGAACTAGTCCAGTTTTAAAATATTCTATAAATACAGGTACTCCAAGTATTAAAGATATTATTAAGAAAAGTGTTGCAAATATATCAAAGAATGCATTTGGCTTATATTCTTTAAATAGAGTTGCAATAGTCTTTAATACTTTAAATCCATCACTATATGTATTAAGTTTAGATACTGAACCTTCTGGACGGTCTTTATACGCAACTGGTATTTCTTTTATTTTATAGTTTTTATCTACTGCGTGTATAGTCATTTCTGTTTCTATTTCAAAGCCTTTAGATAATACTGGAAATCCTTTAACAAAGTCATAACTGAATGCTCTATAACCTGTCATTATATCTTTAATATTATTTTTAAATAATTTATTTATTAAAAATCTAACTATTCTATTACCGAAATTGTGAAATGGTCTTTTATTTTCAGTAAAGTATGTACTAGATAATCTATCTCCTACTACCATATCTGCTTTACCACTTAAAACTAAATCACACATCTCTTTCGCATTCTCACTAGGATATGTATCATCGCCATCTATCATAAGGTAACAATCCGCATCTATCTCACGGAACATAGTTCTAATAACATTACCTTTGCCTTGTCTATATTCATATCTTACAATAGCCCCTGCTTTTCTTGCTATTTCATCAGTTGAATCTTTAGAGTTATTGTCATATACAAATATATCAGCCATAGGTAGAGCTTTTTTATAATCTTTTACTACTTTTGCTATTGTTTTAGACTCGTTATAACAAGGTATTAAAACTGCTATTCTACTTCTTTTCATACAAATCTCCTTTTATATAATCTATAAATAAACTAATAGTTAGTGGCATTGCGAATATATATGGCATTGCATATCTAAAATATGTATTTACTGGAGATGCCACACATATTAATAATACTACATAACTAGGTATTAAGTAAACTATACCTTTTAGTTTCTTTTTATATATTAGATAAGTTGTTAAAAACATAAGTATCCAAGTATTAAATCCTATATTAGATATTAAACCTATAATAGGTATATATGGAAATATCTCGCCAAAACTAGATAATATATCTCTACTCGTTTTTAAGGTATTGTAGTGGTAATGAAAACCATCCTTAACTATTCTAATATCGTATTTATAGTATATATACCAATTAGTTTTAAATGGATAAAAATATCCATAGGTATTATTTACTGTTGCATCTATATAAGTTACCGGGTCTTTAGTTAAGTCTTTAAACCAATACTTGAAGTACTCTTTTAACTCTTCATTTGTCGTATATTTATTATACTTATTTTTAACCGGGTCACTTATCTCAGGCTTGTACCTCTTACTTAAATCACTCATATCTAATACTTTATCATAAATCTCGTATTCTTCTTTAGTCAACTCGTTATATTTAACATATCTTGCAGTTTGCTGAAAAGGTATTGAAAGTGTTTCTCTAATACTTGACTTAGTCACTTTAAAGCCTGGAAGTATTATATTGTTATACGAATAGTTAAATGTTAAAAATAATATAAATATAAGTAATAGTTTTTTTAAGTTTGTCCTTTCTGTTAATAAAAGGAATGGAAAACTTAAAAGTACTATATGAAATCCATTATTTCTAAATAAAACTATAAGTATTAATAGTAACAATATACCTAGTATGTGTTTTAGTTTTAAGTCTATTTTATTTTTTACTAAGTGATATATAAGTAATATATATAGTATTATAAGAGATGTGAATATAACATCTTTTACCGCACTCATCGCATATAATGGGAACATCGGTACAAGTGAATAAACTAATAATGAAAATATTCTGTATTTAAAAGGTGTATTTATCTTTTTCATATAGTATAAAGTAAACGCTAACACACTAGATAATATAAGTATTTGAATTATACTATACATAAATAATCCTAAGTTATCACTACCAATCATATTACCTAGTTTTAAACATGTACCTAAAAGTAAAGTGTGTATGACTGGATGGTGATTCGTTATAGTAACACTCGGATCTATCATTACTGAGTAATTAGAATACTTATTTGGTATACCAAAATATTGTTTTATTTGATAACTTGGGTCAGGCGATAGTATAGCTGGATAAAACGATATTATATAAGGTAACCATAATATAAGTATTACTGTAATACTTACGATAAACGGATGTTTATCGTAAATGGTTTTAAGTTTACTTACTTTAGGTTTATATTTATCTATTAAATTAAATATAAATAGAATAATACCTCTAAATAAAGTAAAAAGTACTATTAAAGCAATTATACTTAATATATAGTTTTTAAATACTATACTAGCATTTCCTTTAATCATATAACTATTACCAAATATAATTAATAGTGAATATATTAAACTTAGTATACTAGCACTTATATTCTTTTTTAAATTAAATAAATCTTTCATACAATCACATTATAATTATACTATTTATAATTATAAATGTAAATTGTTTAATTTGCTTTGTAAGTTTATATATGAAATAACTCTCGTCTTAATAAGCGAGAGTTTTATAAATTTTTAATCAAATAAACTTAGTTGGTTAGATTCACTCATACCATCAAATATTCCCATAAACTTCATTTTATCTATCAATGTTGTTGATACTTTTGCTCTGTGTTGAACTTCTTCAATACTTAAGAAAGCTCTTTTTTCTCTTTCTTCTACTATGTTGCTTGCAACTGTATCTCCTAGTCCATCAATACTTGAAAATGGTGGATAAATGCTTGTATCATCTCTAACATCCCACATAGTTGCTTTTGACTTTAATAAATCAACTGGCAAAAATTTAATACCACGGGCTGTAGCCTCTAGGGCCACTTTTAAACTTTCTAATTGTCCAACTTCTTTGTTTGTAGCATCAAATCCTTTATTTTGTATTTCAAGTATTTTATTTTTTATTGCATCATAACCTTTAATCATAACTTCAACATCTACATCTGTTGCTTTACAAGTAAGCCATGATGCATAAAAGTAAACTGGCATGTGTACTTTATACCAAGCAATTCTAAACGCACTTATAACATATGCAGCAGCATGGGCCTTAGGGAACATGTATTTAATCTTACCACATGAATCAATAAACCACTTCTCTATTCCTGCATCTTCCATTGTTTTTTTATGTTGTTCCCAAGTTTCTGGTTCTTTAGAAGCCTTGCCTTTACGTACAAATTCCATTATTTTAAATGCTTTTATAGGCTCTACACCTTTATACATAAGATAAACCATTATATCGTCACGACACCCAATAACTTCTTTAAATGGAACTACTTTATTTTTGATTAATTCTTGAGCATTTCCAAGCCATACATCAGTACCATGTGAAAGTCCTGATATTTTAATAAGTTCTGCAAACGTAGTTGGCTTAGTCTCAGCAACCATACTTACTGTAAAGTTTGTTCCAAACTCTGGTATACCGAGTGTGCCTGTATCGTTCATAATTTGTTCATTTGTTACACCTAGTGCCTTAGTTGATGTAAATATACTCATGGTATCTTTATCATCCATTGGAACTTTAAGTACATCTGTACCTGTTAAATCTTGTATCATACGTAGTTGTGTTGGATCTGAATGACCTAGTATATCTAGTTTAAGTAAGTCTTGATCTATCGCATGGTAATCAAAGTGAGTTGTTCTCCAAGCACTTGTCGTATCTTCTGCAGGATATTGATATGGAGTAAAATCTGATACATCCATATAATCAGGTACAACTACTATACCGCCCGGGTGTTGTCCCGTTGTTCTTTTAACTCCAGTACAACCTAGAGCAAGTCTTGCAATCTCAGCATTTCTCATAACTATATTTTTATCTTCACAGTATCCTTTTACATATCCATATGCAGTTTTATCTGCAACTGTACCAATAGTTCCTGCACGATATACATTATCAACTCCGAATAATACTTTAGTATATTCGTGGGCACTTGCTTGATTTAAATCTGAGAAATTTAAATCTATATCAGGTACCTTATCTGCATTAAATCCTAAGAATGTAGCAAACGGCATATCCTGTCCATCTTTGTACATATCGCATCCACAATTTGGACATTTCTTATCTGGTAAATCGAATCCACTAGAATAAGTCGCACCTAAACTATTACCGTTTTCATCATTAAATATACTAGTTTTACACTTTAGACATCTATAATGTGCAGGTAGTGGGTTAACCTCTGTTATACCCATCATTGTAGCAACAAAACTAGAACCTACAGATCCACGCGAACCTACTAGATATCCATCGTCGTTTGAGTGTTTAACTAATCTTTGGGCGATTAAATATATTGGGTCAAATCCTCCACCTATAATACCACCTAAAGACTTCTTTAGTTTTTTCTCTAATGATTTATCGTTTAACTCACCATCTTCCATAGTCCATTTTTCTTTAATATAGTCTCTTAACATTTCCTTTACACTATCAAAACCTTCAAGTATTTTATTGTGCATTAAAGGATATATTTCATTTTCTAAGTCTTCTTCACTTATATTAGGCTTTTCTTTTTGTAAACTTTCTTTTATACATTTGTAAACTATATCTCCGTATAGTTCTGTTGCAATTCTAGACTCTATATTATGAGGTAACTCTTCCCCGTACCAATCCTTAGCCTTCTCATATACTAAATCTGTAACTACGCGAGGACAATCTAAGTAACTTTTACCATCATCGCTTTTTACTCTAGGAGAAAATGGTATACCACCTGTATCTATTATAACCTCAATCTCTTCTACCATATCTAGTATTTTATTAGTGTTTAAAACAACTATTTCATAAGCTAAATCATCATCTAAGAAGTTAAAATCTTCAAGCATTTCTCTTGTTGTACGGAAGTGTTGTGAAGGAATTTTAGTTATGCTACTTTTTGCAAGTGGATGTCTTCCTCCACCTGGTACTTTTTGATTTATAATAATTTCTCTATATATTTTATCTTCGCGTGTAAAGTGGTGTACATCCCCGGTTGCAACAATAATTTTACCTGCGTCTTTTGTTGCATTTATAACCTTTTTTATGTGTTCTTTAAGTTCATATTCGTCTTTAAAGTCACTAGTTTGTATCAAGTGATTGTATACTTCTGGCGGTTGTACTTCTACATAATCATAAAATTTAATTATATTAGTTAACTCTTCTCCTTCTTTACTACGGGCTTCTATAAATACTTCAGATTCGTAGCACCCACTACCTATAATTAATCCTTCTCTAAGTTCAGCGAGCTTACTTCTAAGTATTCTAGGAGTTTTATAAAGGTAAGTAGTATTAGCAAGTGATATTATCTTAAATAAATTTTTTAATCCAGTTTTATTTAGGGCAATTGCATTAAAATGATATGTCCTACCAAATTTATGTATTTCATTTTTTGGTATAAGTTTTTCTAAATCAGCAATTGTTTTAAAGTTCTGAGTAATTAACTTCTGTAACATTTTATGTAGTACTAAAGCTGTACCTTCAGCATCGTAGTCTGCTCTATGGTGAGCATCCTCATCCCAAGGAACATTATATCTTTTAACAAGAGCAGACAAGCCATGTCTTGTAAATCCTTGGTCTAGAGCCCTTGATAACTCGAGTGTATCTATTACTGTATTTTGAAATTCACCTAAGTTATACTTTTTCATAGCCATTTCTATAAATGATATATCGAATTTAGCATTGTGAGCAACCATAGGTAAATTATCTGCCCACTCTAAAAACTTCTTAGTTACTTCCTCTTCACTATCTTTACCTTTAACCATTTCATCAGTAATTAGTGTTAGTTCAGTAATCTTATCTGGGATATGTCTTTTTGGGTCAATTAATTCATCGAATCTATCTATTATAACCCCATCTTTTATTTTAACCGCACCAATTTCAATCATTTGGTCATTTCCTGCTGCATTAAATCCAGTAGTCTCTGTATCAAATACTACAAAAGTAGTACCTTTAAGTGGTAAATCACTAGGTCTTACAACAAT
>CANRBR010000046.1 GCA_947628915.1 uncultured Bacilli bacterium
CCCTGTCAATAGGCAAAAAGAAAAAAATTAGAATTTTTGTGTAAAAATCAAAAAAAAAAGAACAATTACTTGTTCTTTAGTGAACTAAATATCTTCTTCCACATACCACTAGAAGAATAATTAAGTATACCTACCTTATAAATTCTAAGACCATACTTTACTAATAAATATATAGTAACAATCATAATAATAGTAGATATTATTACCTCAAATATTCCTATTTGACCTAATACTAATAAAGATGGCGATAAAATAGCAGAAATAAGCGGTACAAAAGATAATATCTTAATTATTAATGACCCTTTAAACATACCTGCCATAATTGCTAAGTAATATCCAAGTAAAAGAGTAAACATAATAGGTACTTGTACTTGTTGATAATCTTCTGTATTTGTTGTCATAGATGCAAGTATTCCAGCTATAAGTGAGTATGCAATAAACGTTAAAATCATTAATATAATAGTAAATATTATAATAGGTATTAACTTATCTCCCATAACTCCACTCTTTAAGGTATTTATCGCACTTCCAATCTCACTAGCAACACCATTTATTATGGTATCGCCACCTACTAATTTTCTAATACCCATACCTATAAATGCATAAATTACGATAAGTATAACTTGTATAAATATGAATAGATTATTAGATATTATTTTAGATGCAAAATGAGTTTTTGGAGATACGTTGGATATAATAATTTCCATACTCTTAGTAGATTTCTCATCGTTTACTTCTGAACCTATAAATTGAACTAAAAATATAGTTAACATAAAGAATGGAAGTATTAGTATTGGAAATACTGTTGTCATAATCATACTTACATCTTCATCTTCACTAGATATAGACTCATCAATTATTTCTCTTTCAATACTAACGCCACTTATTAGTTTTTGATACTCTTCTTCTGTAAGGCCTAGTGAATTTAAATAATAAACACTTGTAGTTGTATTAAGCGCACTTGAAATCAACTGATAATCATAACTGTCCATTGTAGATAATGAGATTAACTTAGATTTAATATCATCATCTTCATAATATATTTGAATTATAAATGAATTATTCTCTTCAGTTTGTATTAATTCCTTTAACTCATCTATAGATTTATCTGCTAATACTACTTCATAAAAGTTACTATCTTCTCCATATATATTAGTCTCATAAATCTCTAAGTTATTTTTAAAACCTTCATATATAGAGTTTGTCTCATCTAAAACATAAATAGTTTGTTTAGAGTTAAAATCTCCTCCAAATAAAGTAATAATACTATCTATATTTATTACTGCAATAAGTAAGAGTGCGACTATTATATTAGCAACTAAAAACCACTTAGACTTAATTTTCTTTTTTAGACTTACATTGATTAAAAAATTTAATTTACTTCTCATAAGACTCTCCTACTTTTGAAATAAATATTTCATTTAAACTTGGCTCTTCTACTACAAACTTAGTTATATCAGGATATTTTGATATAAACTTAAATACGTCTTTTACAACATCTTTAGAAGATATCGTTATATCGTATTCATCAGACTTTTCTATAACCTTTTCAACACCCTTAATCTCTTTTAATTTATCTAAATCTATATCCCCTTTAACAATTATATTTTTCTTCATATAACTTTCTTTTATATCTTTTATGTTTCCTTTAAGTACAGTTTTACCATTTACAAGTATTACTAACTTTTTACAGAATAACTCGACGTGCTCCATCCTATGGGACGAAAAAATTATAATACTACCCTTTTTAGATAAATCTAATATTTCACTTTTAAATAGTTCTATATTAAATGGATCAAGTCCAGAAAATGGTTCATCTAGTATTAATAGTTTAGGTTCGTTTAATATAGCTGTTATAAACTGTATTTTTTGTTGATTACCTTTAGATAGTTCTTTTATCTTTTTATCTTTATATTCCATAATTCCAAACTTATCTAGTAAGTAATCAAGTCTACTTAATATATCTTCATCGCTCATTCCTTTTAAAGCACCAAAATATATTGCTTGTTCTTTAACTGTAAGTTTAGTAAGTAAACTTCTCTCTTCAGTTAAAAAACCTATATTATCTGTAACTGAATAATCTATTTTTTTACCATCTAGAGTTATACTACCACTACTTTTATCAAGTAATCCCATAATCATTCTAAATGTAGTAGTCTTACCTGCTCCATTAACTCCTAATAGTCCAAATATTTCACCATTGTCTACTTCAAATGATAAATCATCTACTGCTTTAAAATCTCCATAATATTTTGTTACGTGTTCTAACTTTAACATATTCACCTCTAAAACAATTTAATAATATCGTTATAGGTTACTAAAACCATAAGTATCATAAGTAGTATAAACCCAATATTATGTATCATATTTTCTATCTTAGGGTCTACTCTACTACCCTTAATCTTTTCTATTATTATAAATAATACATGCCCTCCATCAAATGCAGGTAACGGTAATATATTTATAAATCCTACATTAATACAAATAAGTGAAAGTAGTGCAACTAAATTTGCAAAGCCATAATGTGAGTATACACTTACTACATTAAATATTCCAACAGGTCCAGATAACATACCTAAACTAATCTTACCAGTTATAAGATAAAATACAGTAAATATCATCTGTTCTATTGTACTAAAGAATTTAGAAAACGCATATTTAATTGCAGATATAAATCCTTTACTCTCTTTACCTTTTATATAGAATCCATAATTATATCCTTGTAATGTATCTTTTTTATTATCCTTTACATCTACCTTAACATCCTTAACTTCATTATTTTTATCAGTTAAAGTGAGTGTTAACTCAGAACCATTTACCTTTTCAAGTTCACCAAGCAATGATGAATAATCAGATATCTCTACACCATTTACCATAGTAATGATATCGCCTTTATTTATATTTTGAGTATCAGATTCAGTTATATCTAAATTATCTACTGAAAATCCATAATCCTTACCATAGATAAGGTTACTTTCACCAACACCAATAGGATTTACTTTAAAGTCTTTCCTACTTCCATCTTCAGTTTTAACTGTAATAGTAAAATCTTTCTCACCTGCAACAGTCATCTCAAGCGCTAATTTATCGTAATTATTTACGAAATTACCGTTAACTGCAACTATTTTATCAGATTCACTAAGTCCATTTATAGAACTTTCTGTTACATACACATTATCAAGTGAAACTGTATTAAATAACCCTATAAAGAAATATAAAACTATACCGAGTATAAAGTTCATCATAACTCCTGCAATCATAATTAATAATCTTTGATATGCAGGTTTAGATTGGAGTCTTTTGTTTTCTGGTATTTTCTCATCGACTTCTACTTCTTCACCAGCCATTTGAACAAATCCACCTATTGGAAGAAGTCTAATACAGTAATCAGTCTCATCGTTTTTTCTTTTAAATTTAAACAGTTTTGGACCCATGCCTATTGAAAATTCATATACATAAACTCCGAACTTTTTAGCAAACATAAAATGTCCAAGTTCATGTATAAATACAGTAATTCCAAGTATAAGTATAAAATATATAATTGTCATTTAATCACCTCAAATTAATTTCAAAAAAAACGTAAATGTAAGCATTACAAATATAATACTATCAAGTCTATCTAATACTCCACCGTGACCTGGCATTATATTAGAAAAGTCTTTTACTTTAAAATTCCTTTTTATTGCTGAGAAAAGTAAATCTCCAAACTGTCCTACTATTGTTAAAAAGAATGTTATTAAAGTAATTTCATATATTGAAATATTAGGATTTATTACTGTAACATAGTAAACTGTACATACAAATGTCCCAACTAAACTACCTCCTATTGTACCTTCCCAAGTCTTTTTAGGAGATATCTCTTCAAGTAATTTATTTTTTCCTATCAATCTACCAGTAAAATAAGCATAAGAATCAGTTATTATAGTTATTAAGAATAAATATATAATTAAATCTAATCCCATACTTCTATATAGGTGGAATAAAGACATAGAAAATCCTAAGAAAAATACTCCTCCAAGTAGATAAAATGCATCTTTAACACTATAAACTTTCTCATCGTGGTACAAAATTACAGGAGTTAGGAGTGTTAAAAGAAGACCTGAAATTGCTCTATAGTCCAAAGATATTTCTAAATTACCTTTTATAACTGTTGAAAAGTATAAAAGAGATATTAAAAGATATGCGATTAATCTAATAAAGTCAGGATATTTTTTTTCCTTTTCTCTTACTTTCATAAATTCTCTAAGTCCAAGTAATGTTAATATATAAAATGCAATATCAAAAACTATACCTCCAATTATAAATATAGGTATAAATATTAAAAATACTACTATCGCACTTATTACTCTTTGTTTCATACTATCACCCTATATATTATTATAATATAATAAATGATTAAATACAACAAAATGTTGTCAAAAAAAGAAGATTATATATCCTCTTCTAACTCTTCGTCATCTACTATAGATAAATCTTCTAATTCATCGTCATCATCTAAATCTACTTCATCATCTGTTATTTCTATACTTTCACTATCACTAGAATCATCACTAGTCTCCTCATCTTCTTCTATGCTATCATCGTATGATTCATCGTCTTCATCGTCATCCATTACTATTTCTACTTTATGTTTTTCTTTTAAATCCCACTCTGCAGTATCTAATAATATAAACCTTTTATCTGTTGTAAGTGATGTATAATAATCACCTATTTCATTTTGATATTCTTCATCACTTAGTCCAAGTAATTCACAAATACGCTTGAATATTGAAGGCGTATTCATAGCCTTTTTATTTTCTCTTAATATCATTTCTGTTAAATCTGTATAAGATAAAACCTCTAATTCTTCCTTTTTCATATCTTTTAATTTCATAATAATCCTCCTAGTTACATTTCTTTAGGTATATCTATTATAAGTAAATTTAACATATCTTTAATTATGTCATTACAAAGTTTAATTATAGATACCCAATCGTTTAATTTTTCTAAATCTGTTAAATTAGCAATATGATTGTTTTGATAAAATGAATTCATAAGTACACATAAGTTGTATATATAATCTGCTATATAGTTAGGTTTAAACTCTTTAAATGATGCATTTATATAATCCTCAAAATCTAGTATACCCATTCTTAAATCTCTATCATAATTATTATATATTTTATTACTTAAATTATTTATATTTATTTCATATTTTGAAATAATTTTATTCATTCTAAGATAAGTATATAAAATATATGGCCCTGTTTTACCTTGCGTATCACTAAATTTATTTATATCGAATATGTAATCTCTATCTCGACTGTTTTGTAAATCTGCAAATTTTAATATAGAATTTACTATTTTTTTGATGTCTTCTTCACTCATATCTTTATTAGATTCTTTTTTAGATATGAATATATCTTTAACATCGCTAAATAAATCATCAAGTTTTGGAGTTTCTCCACTTCTTGTTTTATAAGGTTTACCATCAAGTCCATTTATAGTACCGTGTGGCAAGTGAATGAGTTTAACGTCTTTAGTCATACCACTTTTTTTACACACTCTAAATACTTGTTCAAAATGCATTGCTTGTCTTTGGTCAGTTACATATAGTATATAATCAGGATTAAAATCTTCCATTCTCTGCCAAATAGTTCCTAATTCTGAGCTTTCATATAGGTATGCTCCATTACTCTTTTCAAATATCAATGGTGGATACTCTATTTTATCACCAGGTTCATTTACAAATACTACTTTTGCTCCATTGCTTTCTACAAGCAAGTTCTTTTCTTCTAAATATTCTTTTACTTTTGGAATATATTCGTATGCATCACTTTCAGATAACCAATAATCAAAAGATACATCTAAATATTTATATAATCTTTTTATATCTTTACTAGATACATCACATATTACTTTCCAATAATCTAAGTAATTCTTTTTATCTTGTACATCTTTAATAATTGATGCACACTCATTTTTTATATCTTCATCTTCTTTTACTAGCGCACTCATCATAGGATATACTTTATTTAAATACTCTAAAGTTATTTCATTAATACTCTTTTTATCTTCAAGTATTTTATATATTACCTCACCTATTGGAAGTCCAATATCTCCTAAATGTACATCAGATATAGTTTTATGTCCCATATAGTCTATTATTCTTTTAATAGACTCACCTACTATTGCAGGTCTCATATGTCCAACGTGAAGTGGTTTTGCAATATTTGGCCCACCATAATCTATTACAAAAGTCTCAATTTTATTTGGAGTTGGAAGTCCAAACTTAGGTTTAGTTGCCATTAGTTTTAATGTATCATTTATAAACTTATCACTTACAGTAATATTTATAAATCCTGGTGTGCAGAATTCAACATTCTTAAAGTAATCTTCAAAGTTAGGAAGTTTATTTAACTCACTTACTATCTCATTACCTATAATACTAGGTGATTTATGATAAATCTTGGTTAGTTTAAATACCTCATCTGACTGATAATCACACAAGTCAGGTCTATTAGATTTTATAACTTTTAATGTTTCATTATAACCACACTTTTTTGCAACATCACTTAATATCTCACTTAATCTATCTAGTATCATAAATCCTCCACTTCCAGTTTATATTCAAACTTGTTTCCTTCAAGGTTATAAATTATTTCTATTAAATTTTTAGTTATCTTTAGTTTTTGTATACTAGTCTCAAGGCTAAATTTTTTAGAATTCCCAAATAAACTATACGTTGATATTGTATCCTTATTCTTATCAAAAATCAAGTATATTTCATATTCATTACAGCATCTATTCATTTCTATTCTATTACTATGTATAAAAAGAGTTACAGTAACATTATTTTCTTTATAAATTATCTTATTTTTACTCCTTATACCTGATGTGTTTATGTTTAAAACTCCATCATCAGATATAATACTTGCTTTTAAATTAATCTTCGCCATACACATCCAGAACATTATAGCATATTTTTTATGAATTTGCACTCATATTTTAACAATTTCTAATGATACTAATAATAATGTAAATTAAAGCGCAAAAAAAGGAAAATTTAACTTTCCTTTAACTTTTCAATTTCTTTTAGACTTAATCCTGTTACTTTTGATATGATGTTTATATCGATATTTTCTTTTAGTAGATTTTTTGCTGTAGTTTCAATACCTTGTTCAATTCCTGCTTCTTTTGCATTTTCTAACTGCTCTTGCTTTACTTCCTCTTCTACATATTTATAGTGGTATAAACCTATTACATCTTCATCATCATTATACTTATCTATTCTTTTTTCTATATCTTCCATTATTTTATCACCATTACATAACTTTCTTACTTCTTCTATACTCTCTGCTCCAAAGAGCCCTAAGAATTTGGTCTTACTATCCAACTTCTTTATGTCTTTATTATAACATTCTTTCTTGAAATATGGAATATCTATTCTTATTATTTCTATCATATCTGTTAGTTTTTTATG
>CANRBR010000047.1 GCA_947628915.1 uncultured Bacilli bacterium
TCCAAAGAGATATTATACAACATAAACATATACATTTTAACTAATGATGCGTATACATTTTAAAAAAGGATTAACAATAATTATGAAAAGTGTTGACAAAAGTAAAAATATATAGTATTATTTTGTTTGCTTATGAAAATTTGAGGTGATGATTATGTCAGAGCAAAAAGAATTATATTTAACACAAGAAGGTTTAGATGAATTAAAGAAAGAATTGGATGAGTTAATACAAGTTAAACGTCCAGAAGTTATAAATGCACTTAAAGATGCTCGCTCACAAGGAGATTTAAGTGAAAATGCAGAATATGACGCTGCTAGAACTGAACAAGCTATTGTTGAGTCTAGAATAAAAGAATTAGAAGCTATGTTAGAAAAAGCTGTAGTAATTACTAAAGTTAAAACAGATGTAGTTTCAATTGGTACTAAAGTTACTTTAGAATATGTAGGTGATGATGATACTGAAGAATATTCTATTGTAGGTAGTAGTGAGGCAGACCCTTTTACTAACAAAATATCAAATGAGTCTCCAATAGCTAAAGCTATAATGGGACTTAAAGTTGGTAGTGTAGTATCTGTAGAAAGTCCAAATGGAACTTACGATGTAAAAATACTTGCAATAAACTAGTTTAAGAAAAATCTTAAACTTTTTTTGAAAAAATCACTTTAAAAGTGATTTTTTCTAATGTATCTCAGGACATACATTTGGGTCAGGTTCATAAAAACAGTGATTTTTATATTTTCCTGAGTTTCTTTGGTCATACCAAGTTGGACTACATGATTTACCTATGCCTGGAGCATAAAACCATAATGCATTTGTTGCTGGATGATAGTATTCACCTTTTAAAACTCTATTTGCAAGTTCTCTTTCTTCTGATGTTGGGTTACTAAAAAATAGAGGACTGTCTATCCCAGAGAAACCACCTGGGTTTTGATATATTACATCACTAATAGTAGTTATGTTCTTAAAAGTTAAACATCTAGCAAGAGCTCTATTAACCCCAACATTGCCTACCATAAGCATTCCAAGATTACCTTCACCTAGAGCTTCTGCTCTCATAAGCCTAGCAAGTAAATCTCTTTCTTTACTTGTATAGTTAATTATTGCCATTCTATCACCATTTAATAATATGCAAAAGGTATTGAAGATTGTAAAAAAATATGATATAATTTACTAGTCACAGGGGTATAGTTCAATGGTAGAATAACGGTCTCCAAAACCGCTGATGTGGGTTCAACTCCTGCTACCCCTGCCATTATTTATTGAAAAAATAAGAAAAATATGTTGACACGCAAAAAAAATAATGCTATACTTTATTAGTACGTTGTTTTTGGGGAATTAGCTCAGTTGGCTAGAGCATCTGCCTTGCACGCAGAGGGTCAAGAGTTCGAGTCTCTTATTCTCCACCATTAGAATATTCACCCTTGAAAATCAAGGGTTTTATTTTTGAATAAAATAAATCAAATACAAGGCCTTTATTTTCAATAGATAATTATAAACTTAAAATATAAATCCATATTGTGGATTTATTTTTTTTAAATTGTATGATATAATGTCATAAGAATGAGGAGGTAAAAAATGTTATTCGATAGAGTAGTTGATGTCGTAAAAGGTTTAATAGATGTTTTACTTTTATGGCTTGCAATATATTATATATTAAAAAGTTTAAGCAAAAATATTAAAATGGTTTTAATTCTCAAAGGTATTATAATAGTCATAGTATTGGTTTGGCTTAGTGATGTATTTAATTTAGTTACTATAGGTTCTTTACTAAACTATGTAATAGAATGGGGAATTTTAGGTTTAATAGTAATATTTCAACCAGAAATTAGAAATGTTTTGGAACAACTTGGAAGAAGTCAACTTTTAGGTAGACATAAGACCCTTACTGTCGATGAAAGAGAAAGGGTTGTTTATGAAATTGTTAGCGCAATGGATTCTCTTAGAAAAACTAGAACTGGTGCGTTAATAGTAATAGAAAGAGACAATAGTCTTAACGATTATATTCAAAAATCTAAAAAGATTTATGCGGATATATCTAGCGATTTACTTATGTCAATATTCTTCCCAAATAACCCACTTCACGATGGTGGCGTAATTATACAGGGAGATAAAATAACTTGTGCGAGAAGTGTATTCCCAACAAGTGAAAATACAAAAGTAATAAAAAGATTAGGAACTCGCCATAGAGCAGCACTAGGTATAGCAGAAGTTACTGATTGTATCTCATTAGTAGTTTCAGAAGAGACAGGTAGACTTTCAATGGCTGTAGGAGGAGAACTTCATTATAATTTAACACCCGATGAAATAAGAGTTATGTTATTAGAGGAATTAAGCCCTAAGAAAACTCTTGTAATTGAAGAAGAGGAGGCTGAAACCGATGAAGATAATAACTAATTTTTTCAAATCTATTTTAAATTTCATCGATAAATATTTAATATTACCGATAACAAGATTAATATTTAAAATAAGAAAAAGATTAAGTATTCCTAGTAGAAAACTCGAATCTTGGCTTTCAAAGCAAACAACACTTCTATTCCTATCTTTATTCTTAGCTGTCGCAGTATTTTGGATAGTTAATTATAAAGTTGAATCTTTTTCATCACAAAATGCTAAAGTATTAAAAGAGCAAGAAGTAAACGCAGTTTACGATGATGAATTATATGTTGTCGAAGGATTGCCTGAAAAGGTTGATGTAACTATAATGGGAAGTAAAGCAGATTTATATATCGCACAGCAATCTACAAATAGTGGTGTTACAGTTGACCTTAGAGGACTTAAGCCAGGTACACATAGAGTAAATATAGAATATGATAGAGGAAGTAACGATATAGAATACAGCGTTAATCCGAGTGTTGCAACGGTTACAATATATAAGAAAGTATCTGACACAAGACAATTAGCATACGATATAGTAAACGACGATAAACTAGATAACACACTTATTGTAAATAGTGTTAAATTAAGTACAGAAGAAGTAACGATAAGAGGAGCAGAAAGCAAAATAAAGGAAGTTGCTACTGTTAAAGCCTTAATAGACTTGGAAAATCTATCAAAGAAAGAAGCAGGAGTTCAAACATTAAGCGATATCGAACTTAAAGCATACGATAGCAAAGGTAATGTAGTTGATGTAGAAATAGTTCCAGTAACTCCTCCAATTACAGTATCTGCTGAAATCGACTTAGCATCTCCAAGTAAAAAAGTTTCACTTAACTTTGTACCTAAAGGTAAATTCGTAACAGGAAAGGCTATTGCAGCATATACATTTAGTCAAAATGAAGTTACAATTTATGGAGATAGTGATGTATTATCTAAGATAAATAGTTTAGATGTAGAAGTAGATGTTTCTAAAATAACAAGTAATACTTCATTTAGAGCTCAGATTAAAAAACCTTCAGGAGTTAAATCTATTAGTACAAATTATATAACAGTAGATTTAACAGTAACAGATGCTTCATCTGAACCAGTTAGATTTACAATCGCACTTACAGGATTAAATGTAAGAGATGATTTAATCGCACAGCCAATAGATAGTGAGAACGGATTTATAACAGTAGAAGTTCAGGGTGCAAGTTCTGTATTGTCTTCAATAAGTGAGTCTGATATTACAGTTTATGTAGACCTAAAAGACTTAGGTGAAGGAAGATATACAAGAGAAGTTATTGTAAAAGGCAATAATCCATTAGTTAGTTATAAAGCACTTAGAACAGAAGCAACTGTTGATATAGTTAAAAAATAACCCTAATCAAACGATTAGGGCTTTTTTTATTTAGTATCTATATGGTTAAATAATATACCAATATTTATCAAACCACAAATACCAACTATAATATAAACTATACGAGAGATAATTGAATCTCCAAAAATCCATTCAACTAGATTAAAATCAAAAAAACCAATTAATCCCCATACTATTGCTCCTATTATAGTGAAAACTAAGCAAACTTTTTGTAGTGCTTCCATAATCTCATCCTTTCTATCATTCCTTATTTTAGACATATTTTACTAAATTATTCATAATTGTTATTTTGTTCCATATAATTAATTGAAAAATGAGGTGAAATATGAAAAAATTATTTATTATTTTAGGAGTATTATTATTAGTTAGTGGGTGTGGAAAGTATAACGATAAAGATTTAGTTAATGATTTAAATAAGAAAGTAAGTGATGCTAAGGCATATCACATGACAGGAACTTTAGAAATTTATAGAAATGAGGAAAAATATACATATAGTGTAGACTCTTCATATAAAGAAGGTGAACTATTTAAAGTTAATTTAATAAATCAAAACAACAATCACGAACAAATAATTTTAAAAAACAGCGAAGGTGTTTATGTTATAACTCCATCACTTAATAAGAGTTTTAAATTCCAAAGCGATTGGCCAAATAACAATTCACAAATATACTTACTTCAACCTATAATAAATGATTTAAAAAGTGATGAAAACAGAAAATTTGAAAAAGATAAAGATGGCTATATAATAACAAGTAAAGTAAATTATTCATCAGAAAAAGACTTTGTAAATCAAAAAGTATATGTAGATAAGGATAAAAACATAACAAAAGTAGAAGTAATAGATAGCAATAATAATGTAAAAATGTCTTTAAAAGTTATAGATATAGATTATAAAGCAAAATTCGATAGTAAGTACTTTGATGCTAGTACATATCAAAGTGAAGTAGAGTATGATAACAGTGAGCAAAAAGAAGATACAACTACATCATCTAAAATAGAAGATATAGTATTTCCTATGTATGTTCCAACAGATACACAACTAACAGGTCAAGATGTAGTTGAAACTAAGGATGGAGAAAGAGTAATACTTACATTTAGTGGAGAAAGTCCATTTACAGTAGTACAAGAAACACTAAGTAATGATAAAACTACTAACTATGTATATGGTGACCCATATCTAATATTAGATACAGTAGGTTCAATTACAGATTATTCAGTATCTTGGATAAGTAATGGAGTAGAGTACTCAGTTATGTCTGATACTATGAATATAGATGAACTTTTAACAGTTGCCCAATCAATAAGTGTTAAAGCAGTTGCAAAATAATAAATAAAAGTGCTATAATAATAACTGGTGATTTAAATGAAGAAGGCAAAGATAGCAAAAACAGCAAAAAAACAAGAAATAATAGAGAATGAATATTCTATAAAACAAATGGTTATTATTACAGTTTCTTTAGTAGCAATATTTGGAATATTTTATTTTATAACATCACTTATAGTTCATCCTACAAAGGAACTCGAATCTATAATAGATAATAAAGATGACAATTATGATTTTAAATTTACTGAAATATTATTTAATCATCTATTGGATAGAGAAGAAAAAGAATATTATGTAATAGCTGCTAAAAATAGTGAATCTATAAAAATAAATAATGACGCTAACTACAAAGTTGTATATGATAAGTATATTGAAGACTATTCTGATAAAAAAGATGCGTTAACTTTTTATGGAATAGACTTAGATGATACATTGAATAAAGCATATATAAATGAAGAACTTAATATAACTAATGATTTGAGTAAATTAAAAATAAATGATGATGTATTGTTTAAAATTAAAGAAGGAAAAATAGAAAAATACTTTGTAGGTAATAAAGCTATACTTGAGGAGTTAAACAAATTAGTAAATGAATAGAGTTTAGAATACTAGACTCTTTTTAGTATATAAAAATTTAATTTTATTATACTAATAATGGTGATTATATGGCAACATTTTTACTATGCATTAAAATATTTTGTGCGAGATTAATAGATGTATCTTTAGGAACATTTAGAACTATAAATACAGTTAAAGGTAGAGACCTAATTGCCTCTTTAATAGGTATAGTAGAGATAACAGTATGGTTTTTAGTAGTTAAAGAAGCTCTAAATACTACAAATAATAGTGTTTGGATAGTTATATCTTATGCTTTAGGTTTTGCAGTAGGAACTTATATAGGTGGTAAGATATCTAAAGTATTTATTAAATCTAATTTAGAGGTACAAGTAATACTATCTAATAAAGATGATAATATTGTAGGTGAGATAAGAAAAAATGGATATGGAGTAACTGCTATTGATGTTAAAGGCAGTAAGGATGTTAAATATATGTTATATATTCAAATAAGAGATAATACATTAGAAAAATTAAAAAGACTAGTAAGAAAATTAGATAGTAAAGCATTTATTGTAGTAAATGAAACAAAATATGTAGAAAATGGTTATTTTGGATTAGGTAAATAAATATAATTAACTGGTGATATTAATTGATATTAAAAGGTATGATAATAGGATTAGGAAAGATAATACCTGGGGTTAGTGGGTCAATGCTTGCTATATCTATGGGAATATATCAAAAATTAATAGATTCAGTTAATAATTTTTTTAAAGCTCCAAAAAGAAATTTTAATTTTTTATTTAAAATTGCTATTGGAGTTATGATTTCAATAGTGTTTTTTAGTAATATAATACTTAAATGCTTAGATAAATATTATATAATAACTATGTTTCTATTTATAGGATTAATATTGGGTGGAATGAATGATATAAAGATTAATATAGATAAAAAAAATAATTATATAACTTATATATCGTTTGCTGTAATAACTATACTTGGAATAATTAATATAGATAATGATTTTGTTATTAGAAACGATTTATTGAATACTATTTATTTTATATTTATCGGATTTGTAGATGCATTTACAATGGTAGTTCCTGGAATTAGTGGAACAGCAACACTTATGATGTTAGGTGCTTATAATAGTGTTATTTATATGTTTTCAAATATATTTGATATAAGTAATTTTAAAATATTGATTCCATTTTCTATAGGTATGTTACTAGGTATAGTTATTACAGTTAAATTGATTAATTATTTATTTAGTAAATATAAATCTAAAACATATAGTGCGATATTAGGGTTTAGTATATCTACTATTGTTTTAATGTTCATAAAGAGTATAAATACATTTTATACATTAAAAGATTTGATAATAGCATTTATTTTATTAGTTATAGGTATTTATTTATCAAAAGTAATAAATAAAGTCTTTAATTAATAAAAAGAAAAGGAAGATTAACTTTCCTTTAACTTTTCAATTTCTTTAAGACTTAATCCCGTTACTTCTGATATAAAGTTTATGTCCATATTTTTCTTTAGTAGATTTTTTGCTGTAGATATTTTTTCTTGCTCAATACCTTCTTTTTTTGCATTTTCTAACTGTTCTTGCTTTACTTCCTCTTCTACATATTTATAGTGGTATAACCCTATTACATCTTCATCATCATTATACTTATCTATTCTTCTTTCTATATC
>CANRBR010000048.1 GCA_947628915.1 uncultured Bacilli bacterium
GATGTATTTACTGCTCTTATATAACTTTCTGTACTTAGTTTTAACGATCTTATCTTAGACTGTTCTATTAAATTTAATATTTGTGGAACTGCTATTAGTGCTATAAAGGCTAGTATTAATAATACTGCAAGTAACTCTACAAGGGTAAATCCTTCATTTTTCATAAACTTATCATCTACCTTCTATCATTATTTTATCACTACCCCCCCCCCCCCTGTCAAGGGGGGGAGAAAGAAAAAAATTAGGATTTTTTCTAATTTTAACAATTAATACCTTTTACTTGCAATTCTTCTTTCTCTTTTTTATTATCATCATACCAATGTTTATTTGGATTTTTACCTATACTTCTCTTTTCAAGCAACATCCAAATCTGACTTGATATAAATAAACTTGAGAATGTACCAACTATTAAACCTATAAGTAAAGCAATATTAAAGTTTAGTATTTCATAAGAACCTAAGAATATTAAACTTAATACTGGTAAAAGTGTAGTCACTGTAGTAATCAAACATCTAGTAATTGTCTGTCTTAAACTTACATTTACAACATCTTTTAACTCGTCAGTTTTCTTTATCTTATCTTTGTAAAGTTTTGTTTTATTTTCTCTTATTCTATCAAATACTACAATAGTATTATTAATAGAATATCCAATTATTGAAAGTATTGCAGCTATAAACATACTGTTTACTTCAAATCTAAGTAAACTGAATATAATAAGTACCATTAAACTATCATGGATAAGAGCTATTATAGCACTTACTGCATAACTAAATTTAAATCTTATAGTTATATAAATAATCATACCTATACAAGCAAATATTAAAGCTTTTATAGCATTTTTAGTTATATCTTTTTTAACCTCATTTGATATAGCACCCACACTAGTTGTGGCATCATACTTTTCGTTAAAATACTTTTCTACTTTACTAGTCTGTTCATTATCTAATACATTTGATATTGTAGCATATACTCTAGTGTCATCTATTTTTTCTATACTATCTACTTCATATTCTAAAGTCTTTAAATCGTTTTTAATCTCACTATCTGATAGTTTGTTATCAGAATTAATTTCTATAGTTGAACCACCTTTAAAATCTATTCCAAGATTTAATCCTTCACTGTATGTAAACATACATCCTACAACAATTATTAAAGCAACTACTGTAAAAACTATACCTCTTGGTCTAACAAAATCAAATTTAGATTCCTTTTTAGAATTTCTATAACCTATAAATAAATTTGTATGTTTTTCAAACCTATCACTTTCTACAAATAGACGCAATATATATCTATTTAAATATACCATTACTATGAATGTAACTATAATACTTATAATAAGCATTGTGGCAAATCCTTTAACGCTACTTTCTCCAAATATAAATAGAATTATAGCAGCAATTAGAGTTGTTACATTCGCATCTAATATAGATATGAATGACTCTTTACTTCCCTCGTTATATGCTGTTCTAAGACTTACTTTTCTTTTTAATTCCTCTTTAATTCTAGAAAAACTTATAACTGCTGAATCTACTGCCATACCAATACCTATTACAAGAGCAGCAATACCTTGAAGTGATAATCTACCACCTACTAGATTAAATATTAATAGTGTAAGCCCTGTATAAGCTAATATACTTACACTAGCAATTAAACCACTTACTCTATATAAAATTATTAAAAGTAAGGCTATTAAAGATATTCCTACTACTCCAGCAATAAATGTCTTTTCTAAAGAATTCTCTCCAAATGATGCAGATACTGTCTTAGAAGAGATTTCAGTTAATTTAGTTGGCATACTACCACTATTAATCAAATCAACTAATTCTTGTGCTTCTTCTCTTTCGAATTTACCTTGTATTATTACATCGCTAGAAAATCCTTGAGATACTGTTGCATTTGATAGACAGTTTGAATTTTTTAAATCTCCACAAGTATGGAATACATCTTCTTCTATGTAGTTACCTTCTTCATCTAATTTTGGATTACCATTTTCATCTAATACTTTTTCAGAAGTATTATATCCATAAAAAAGTCCATTAGTGTTTTCAAGTTTCATACTGTCTTCATAGTCTAACCATATTACTATCTGATTTTCTCCATCTGGCATTTCACTAACTTTTTTAGTCTGTTTTAAAAACTCTTCTTTATCTTTAATACTTAAAGATATATAGTATCCTTTTTGTGCGTCATATCCAACACTAGCTTTACCACTATTGAGTACACTACTATCCATAAGTAATTCTCCATCTAAAGTTCTAAAAGTCAAAGCTGCTGTTGTACTAATTGTCTTTCTCGCTTCTTCAATAGAATTTATACCTGCCATAGTAACTCTTATGTTATTGCCTTCTATAGATATTTCCGGTTCACTAACTCCTAGAGCATTTATACGCTTTTCGATTACCTTATAAGTACCAGATACCATCTCATTAGATACTTTAGAGCCATCTATACTATCTACTTGATATAGTACTTCAAAACCTCCTTGTAAGTCTAATCCATATTTTAAAGATTTAATATCCATATATATAAAATATAGAGATACTGTAAGTATAGCAACTAATATTAAAATTGTTGTACTTAAAAATGTTTTTTTATTGTTTTTCTTTTTTGTCATAATTATCCTCCAATTTCATGTCTTCTAAATTTGGTTTAATTACTTTTTTTCTTATCTCAGACTTAACATATTCATCTATTAGACCCATATCTAAATTTAATATGTCATCAACCATCTGATATAAAAGTAAATTATTTGCTTTAGACCACTTTGTATCTTTTAAATAATTCCATATATCTTCTTCTTTTATATAGTCTAAATCATTTCTTTTTAATTCAGTTATTTTAGCAGTTAAGGCTGGTCTAAGTCTTTCATATAGTTCTTTTACATTATTAAACTCTATATCCATAATATATATTAAAATTAATATTTTTTAAATAAAATTTAGAAAATTTGTAAAAAAAATTTAAAAACACATCGTTAAATGTGTTTTTCTATCAGCATAGCACTAGTAACATCCCCTACTACATTTAAGCATGTTCCAGGTGGGTCTACTATCCATCCTATAGTAGCTATTATAGGGAATGCTTCAAGTGGGAACCCATAAAGAGTTACTACAAGCATTTCACCAATAAATGCACCTCCAGGTATACCAGACATAACTACACCAGATAATACTGCTATTAAAATAGCTATTAAATAAGTATCTATACCAGTAAAACTTTTACCAAATATTGAAAATAAAAATGCTATCTTAAGTATAGATGCCATACTAGAACCCTCCATATGAATAGTTGCTCCTATTGGAAGTGTAGTTCTTGCTACATCATCATCTATATTTAATTTTTTGGCACATTCTAAATTAGCAGGAAGACTTGCAAGTGACGAACATGTTCCAAGTGAAGTAACTGTTGGAGTAAATATATTTTTATAGAAATCTTTTACTCCTTTTTTACCTCTAGCAATAAAACTATAAAATGTATAAAAAATTATAAAATAAACAACCGCAAGTACATAGTAAAATATCATACATCTAGCATAACTACCTATTATTTCTCCACCATATTCTCCAATTAGTGAAGCAAAGTATGCACAAAGTCCAATAGGTGCATAATACATAATTATTTTTATTACATTCATCATTACTCTTGAAATACTTTTTAAACCGTTAGATATTTTATTTTTTTCATCATTCAACATACCTACTGCAAATCCAAATATGCAAGAAAATATTATAAGAGGTAACATATTATCCTTTGATAACAATTGATTAAACTCTTTTACTGTTATCATATCTACTATCTTATCACTAAAATTTATACTTTCTTTCACACCTTTTGTAAGTTCTATTGTAACATTACCTACTGGATTTACTACTTTAACACTCACTAAAGTGAAAAGTGCGGCAGCGATACTAGTTATAATAAACACAATAAACATATAGTAAAATATCTTACCTAATTTTTTAAAACTTTTAATACTAGATATACTACTAGATATGGTAAAAAATACGAGTGGGACTACTATAGTATAAAGTAAATTTATAAATACTGTACCAAAAGGTTTTAGACTCATCGCATCCTTACCGAATATTAAACCTATAATGCATCCGATTATTATGGAAACTAAAAGTATTAAAGGAAACTTATACGCTTTTAATATTTTTTTCATAACATCCCCCTATAACATTATATTCAAATAAAAAAAATAATAGAATATCTACTAATTTAATTATACCACATATAAATAATAAATAAAAGACTATTTTTTAATATTTTGGGTGTGCTATAATACGGATAGATATATAATTTAGGAGGTATTATGACAAAATATGTATTTGTAACAGGAGGAGTTGTATCAGGGCTTGGTAAAGGTATTACAGCATCTTCTATTGCTCTACTTTTAAAATCAAGAGGATATAAGGTATTTATGCAAAAGTTTGACCCTTATATAAATGTAGACCCTGGAACAATGAATCCGATACAACACGGAGAAGTTTTTGTAACTTTTGACGGTTGTGAGACTGACCTCGATTTAGGTCATTATGAGAGATTTATAGATGAAGAATTAAACTTTACATCTAATATTACGAGTGGTAAAATCTATAAATCAGTTATAGATAAAGAGCGTCACGGAGACTATTTAGGAGCTACAGTTCAAATGGTACCACACATAACTAATGAAATTAAAAATAAAGTATATGAAGCAGGTATCACTAGTGGTGCGGATATTGTTATAACTGAAATTGGAGGAACAGTTGGAGATATAGAGTCTCAAAGTTTTATAGAAGCACTAAGACAAATTCAATATGAAAAAGGGTCAGAAAACACTTTCTTTGTACACTGTACTTTAATTCCTTTTATATATGGCTCTAATGAACTTAAAACTAAACCTACTCAAAACAGTGTTAGAGACTTAAGAAATATGGGAATTAGACCTGATGCTCTTGTATGCCGTGCGCCATATAGTACAGGAGAATCTATTAAAAATAAGTTATCCCTATTTTGTTCTGTTCCTGTTAGTAATGTAATTGATTCTATAGATGTTAAAAATATTTATGAAATTCCAATAAATTATTATAATCAAAAAATAGATGAAATCATACTTAAACAATTTAAATTACCAGTTAGAAAAGCTAATATTGATTACTGGAAAAAACTAATTACTACTGTAGATAATTTAAAAGATGAAATAGAAATAGCTTTAGTTGGTAAATATGTTGAGTTACACGATGCTTATATATCAGTTGTAGAAGCACTTAAACATGCTGGATATAAATACAACACTAAGATTAATATTAATTGGGTAGATTCTGAGACACTAGAAGATTCTAAAGCGAATTTAAAAGAGGTATTCAAAAATTCAAAAGGAATACTTGTACCTGGAGGATTTGGAAGTCGTGGGATTGAAGGTAAGATTAAAGCAATTAAATATGCAAGAGAAAATAACATTCCTTTTCTTGGAATATGTTTAGGTATGCAACTTGCTGTAATTGAATTTGCTAGAAATGTATGTGGGATTAGTGATGCATCATCTACAGAGTTTAATCCAACTTGTCTAGAACCTATAATAGATTTAATGTCAGACCAAAAATCTATCGTAAATATGGGAGGAACACTTAGACTTGGTAACTATGAATGTACACTAAAAAAAGGAACTTTAGCTTATAAAGATTATAATCAGGATAAAATACTAGAACGCCACCGTCATAGATACGAGTTCAATAACAAATATAAAGATATCTTAAAAGAACATGGTATGGTATTTTCTGGAGTAAACGAAAAAGCTAATCTAGTTGAAATAATAGAACTACCAACTCATAAACACTTTATAGCTTCACAGTTCCATCCAGAATTTAAATCTAGACCTACTCGTCCTCATCCACTTTTTGATTCGTTTATTAAAGCCAGTTCTAATAAATAAAGTTATGATTTGATATTCATAACTTTATTTTTAAAATACTTATTTTAAATTTATACTTAAGTCTTAATAAGACTTTCCTTTTAGATATAGAATTCAATATTTTATTATATTTAAGAATTAAGTATTTTTTATAGTCTGTATTATTTTTCAATATTGGTCCTATAACATAATCTATATCTTTATACTTCTTATAACCTCTTATAAACTTTATTATTATATATGGCTTATCTTTATCAAATAAGAATATCTCACTATCTATATAGTATCCTAATTTGACTACTTCTCTTCTAAGTAATTCTATATCGTTATTTGAAGATATAATCAATGTATTACTTAAGTTATTTGTCTTTAATATATCAAGTATAGTATGAGTTCCCATACCAGCTATAACTATATTATCATCATCTTTAATGTCAAGACTAGTAAGTCCGTCTGTAAGTATTGTTTCTATTTTATTTTGAAGTTTATGCTTTTTTATATTTTTTTTAGCATTTTCAAGTGCATTTGGATTTATATCAGTTGCAATACATTTATTACTATTATTTTTAGTTAAATAAATATCTAGATAGGCATGGTCACAACCTACATCTATTACGCGTGCACCTACATCTACTAAAGTAGCTACAACTTCAAGTCTTTTAGATAAATTCATTAATCCCCCATAAAGTCTCTTAATTTTCTTGAACGCGATGGATGTCTTAATTTACGAAGAGCTTTTGCTTCTATTTGTCTTATACGCTCTCTTGTTACACCAAACATCTGACCTACTTCTTCGAGTGTTCTTGGCTTACCATCTTCAAGACCAAATCTTAATCTTATTACTTTTTCTTCTCTTTCAGTTAGTGTTTCAAGCACTTGAGATATCTCTTCTTTTAACATTTCATTAGTTGCAAATTCTTCAGGGCTTAGGTTTCTCTCATCTTTTATAAAATCGCCTAAATGAGAATCATCTTCTTCACCTATTGGAGTTTCTAAACTTACCGGGTCTTGGCTTATCTTATATATTTCTCTTACTTTTTCCACAGTTGTATTCATTTTTTTAGCAATTTCATCTTCACTAGGTTCACGATTAAGTTCGAGTGTTAACTGTCTTTGTACACGAGCAAGTTTATTAATAGTTTCAACCATATGAACAGGCACACGTATTGTACGCGCTTGGTCTGCTATTGCACGTGTTATAGCTTGTCTAATCCACCAAGTCGCGTAAGTTGAAAATTTATATCCTTTAGATACATCGAATTTATCTACTGCTTTCATAAGTCCAATATTACCCTCTTGTATTAAATCTAGGAATAACATACCACGCCCAACATATCTTTTTGCAATACTTACAACAAGTCTGAGATTAGCCTCAGCAAGTATATTCTTAGCTTCTTCATCACCTGCAGTAATTCTATCTGCA
>CANRBR010000049.1 GCA_947628915.1 uncultured Bacilli bacterium
GATTTAACAAATTTTAATACATCCCAGGTAACAACTATGGAAAGAATGTTTCAAGGTTGTAATAATATTATTGAACTAGATTTAAGTAGTTTTAGTTCTGAAAATTTAATTTCAATGTCTCATATGTTCTTTACTAGTAGTATGTTAAGAAAAATAATATTTAGTGAAAACTTTAACACTCATAAAGTAACAAGTATGTATTCTTTATTTGATGAGTGTAATAGTTTAGAGTCATTAGATTTGATTATGTTTGATACATCCCAAGTAGAAGATATGTACTGTATGTTTTCAAATTGTAAAAGCTTAACAAAACTAGATTTAAGTAGTTTTAATACATCACATGTTAAAAGAATGAATACAATGTTTAATGGTTGCAGCAGTTTAAAAGAAATAAAGGGAATAGAAAAATTTGATACAAGTCAAGTAACAACTATGGCAAGCATGTTTAGCGGCTGTAATAATCTAATGAAACTTGATGTTAGCAATTTTAACACATCACAAGTAACAAGTATGGGTTCAATGTTTGCAGGCTGTACAAATCTAACTGAACTAGATTTAACAAATTTTAATACATCCCAGGTAACAACTATGGAAAGAATGTTTCAAGGTTGTAATAATATTATTGAACTTGATTTAAGCAGTTTTAGTTCTGAAAATTTAAACTTAATGCATTATATGTTCTATACTGTTGAAAAGAGTAGTAAGTTAAGAAGTATTAAATTTGGAGAAAACTTTAACACTCATAAAGTAACAAATATGCACTCTTTATTTGATGGGTGTAATAGTTTAGAGTCATTAGATTTAAGTCATTTTGATACATCCCAGGTGGAAGATATGGCTTATATGTTTGTAAACTGTAGTAATTTAACAGAATTAGACTTAACAAGTTTTGATACTAATAATGTAACACGTACGGGGAGTATGTTTGGAAATTGTAAAGGCTTGCAAAAAGTAAAAGTGACTAAAGAAAAATGGACATTAGGTAATGTTGGATTAAAAGAAGAAATATTTGAATACATATAAGAGGATAATAAATTTATCTTCTTTTTGTATAAATAATAGATTAAATCATATAATTTATTGGTGATACCATGAAAGTTGGGACAATCTTTATAACAAAGTTTTTAATAACAGTAATAGTTACTTTAGTAATATTAATAATAATAAAATCGAGTACAGGATTTAAAAATACTTTTTATAAACAAGTATATGGAACTAATATATCTTTTACTGAGTTAAAAAAACTATATAATAAATATATAGGAGATTCTAGTATACTTGATAGTGTTGTTAAAGATGAGGCTGTATTTAGTGAGAAATTAACATATAGTAAAACTGAAAAGTATTTAGATGGGGTAAATCTTAATGTAACTACTAATTATCTTGTCCCAATAGAAGAGAGTGGTATTGTAGTATTTATTGGAGAAAAAGAAGGGTATAATAATACAGTAATAATACAAAGAATAGATGGTATTGATGAGTGGTACGGGAATATAGAAAATGTAAATGTAAAGTTATATGACTATATAAAAAAAGGTACTTTATTAGGTGAAGCTAATAATAATTTATACTTAGTTTATAAAAAAGATGGGAACGTACTAAACTATGAAGAATATCTTAAGTAAAATGTATGTACACCCTCTTTTTTTAGTATGTACTTTAATATTTATATCTATTGGATACTTTAGATTTTTAAGTTATTTTATGTTACTTATATTAATACATGAGCTAGGGCATATTATAGTATCTATAATATTCAAATGGAATATAGAAAAAATTATAATACTGCCTTTTGGAGGTTTAACAAAATATAATGAAAAAATAAATAGACCTTTAATAGAAGAGTTTTTAATATCAATAGCAGGCATCATATTTCAAATGATTTTTTTCTACTTATTTAAAAATATAATAGAATATAAGTATTTTAGTTTTATAAACTATTTTATAATTATATTTAATCTAATACCTATATATCCCTTGGATGGTTCTAAAATACTTAATGTAATACTTAATAAAATAACAAGTTTTAAAAATAGTATCTTACTAACTACTATAATATCTTATATATTTATAATAGTCTTATCTATAATGTTTGTTAGAATAAATAAATTATTTATATTAATACTGTCATTTCTATTAATAGAAGTAAATAAACTATATAAAGAAAGAAAGGAATTATTTAATAAGTTTTTACTTGAAAGATACTTAATAGAGTTTAAATTTAAACACGAAAAAACTATAGATAACGTATCAAAAATGAAAAAAGATTATAGACATTTATTTCATATAGATAAAAGTTATGTAACTGAAAAGTATTTTTTAAAGAAAATGTTTGACATTAAACATAATTTATGATATGATTTTAAGCGTGTAGGGCCTCACTCTACAACCACACAGAAAAGGTTTAAAACGCAAGTGCCTTAATGGTGAGTCTGAGAAAATAAGGAGGTAAAATATGAAAGCAGTTATAGAAACTGGTGGAAAACAATACTATGTTGAAGAAGGTTCAGTTATCTACATTGAAAAGTTAGATGCAAAAGAAAACGATAAAGTTAAATTCGATAAAGTCTTAATGGCTAATGGAGTTTGCGGAATGCCTACTTTAACTGGTGCGTATGTTGAAGGTGAAGTTGTTAAAAATGGTAAAAATAAAAAGATTATAGTTTATAAATATAATCAAAAGAAGAATTACCACAGAACTCAAGGACATCGTCAACCATATACTAAAGTTGAAATCAAAAAAATAGTGGTAAAATAATATGATAACGATAGAAGTTAAAAAAAAAGATAATGTTATAAATTATGTTAAAATAAAAGGGCACTCAGGATATAGTGAAAAAGGATATGATATCGTGTGTGCGAGTGTATCTTCTATTGCAATAGCTACTGTTAATGCAATTGTAAGATTAGACAATAAAGCAATTCAATATAGTGAGGATGATGGGTTGCTTGAGATAAATATATTAAAAAGTAGTGATACTGTAAATACTTTAATATTAAATATGATTAATTTATTTGAAGAATTAAGAAAAGATTACAAAGAATATATAAAAATTAGATAGGGAGGTGCTCATCGATGAAATTGATGACATTAAATATCCAATTATTCGCACATAAAAAAGGTCAAGGTTCTACAAAGAATGGTAGAGATTCTGCAGGTAGAAGATTAGGAGCTAAAGCTAGTGACGGTGAATATGTAACTGGTGGCTCTATTATATATAGACAAAGAGGAACTAGAATTTATCCAGGTGTTAATGCTGGAATAGGTTCTGATGATACTGTTTATGCTAAAATAAGCGGATATGTAAAATATGAACGTTTAGGTAAAGATAAAAAACAAGTTAGTGTATATGAGACTATTTAATAGTCTTTTTAATTAGTTTGACAATCATAAATAAATATTATATAATGAATATGTCAAGGAAAACTTGCATAAAATAAAAAGGAACACTTAATATTGTCTTGTTGAGTGTTACCTAAAAAAATTTGGTTTTCACCTAACAAAAGTTAGGTGATATTCTTTATATCAGTATTACAAATAGCAATACTATAAGTAAAAGAATGATAATAAGTAGAGTAGTGATTAAAAAATCTTTTTTACTCATAATATCACCTCCAGTCTAGAAACTCGAGGTATCACCCAACTATTAAATGTTCCAAAAATATTATACCAAATGCATGTACTAACAATCAATAAAAAACACAAAATTTGTAAAAATATAAATTAGTGTATATGAGACTATTTAATAGTTTTAAAATTTTTATAACTAAATAAAAAAAATATATATTTATTGTTGAAACGATGAAAAAAATATGCTATAATCTATATGTGGTTGTGGAGTAGTACTCAAGAGGCCGAAGAGGCGCCCCTGCTAAGGGTGTAGACCGGGAAACTGGTGCGAGAGTTCGAATCTCTCCTGCTCCGCCATTATGTTTTTAAACCCTTAAAGGGTTTTTATTTAAAAATCTAAATAGTAGTAGAAATACTACCGTAAAGGTGGTGGATATTGTTATGATGAATAAAAAACAACTTTTAGAGTCTAATAAAGAGTGTGCTGATATGCTTGGAATGACTTTAAAAGAATATACAAATTATTTAAAAAATGTTAAAATTAATAATAACAATGAATCACAACAAATGCACAATAAAGATTTTTTAAATTTTTTAGGTATTAAAAAAGAAAATTTAAAATTAAAAAAAGTATAATTGGAGGATATTGTTATTAGAAAATGAAAAAGAAACGGTTTGACTGTTTCTTTTTTCTAAATTATTATTGATTATTATACTTTAAATTTGATATAATTATAATGTGAGTATTATGAATAATAAGTGCAAAGAATCTATGCTTTATAAAACAGTTAGACCTATATTAAAATTTTTGTTTTTAAACCTATATAGACCTAAAATAATAGGTAGTGAGAATATTCCTAAAGAAGGTAGAATTATTTTAGCAGGCAATCATACTAATAATTTTGACTGTGTACTTCTTATGTCTTCTACTAAAAGATGTATACACTTTCTTGCTAAAGTAGAGTTATTTAAAGGATTTAAAAAAGTTATATTTTCTAATTTAGGATTAATACCAGTTGATAGAAGCAAGAAAAATCCAGATGCATTGAAAAGTGCTAAAATGTATTTAGAAAATGAAAAAGTAATAGGAATATTTCCTGAAGGGACATTCAGTAAAACAGATGAATTACTTCCATTTAAAATTGGAGCAGTTAAAATGGCTTATGATACTAATACTAAAATAGTTCCATTTGCTATAACAGGTAAGTATAAACTGTTTTCTAAAGATTTAAAAATAACATTTGGTAAACCTTTATCTATAAGTAGTGATTTATATTTAGAAAACAATAATTTAAGAGATTTGATTTCTAAAATGGTAGGTGATAATAGATGAGTATTATAGATATATTTAAAAAGAAAAAGACTATTCCTGCTCCTTGGAGCAAGTATTATACTAAAGAAGATTTGGATATTAAAATACCTAATATAAGTTTATATGAACAAGTACATAGAAGTTATGAAAAATATCCAGATAATACTGCTTATGAATACTTTGGTAAAAGAGTTAAATATAAAAAATTTATTAAAGAAATAGATAGAGCAGCATTATCTTTTAAAAAGTTAAATGTATCAAAAGGAGATATAGTAACTATTTGTATGCCAAATATACCAGAGGCATTAATATCTTTTTATGCTTTAAATAAACTTGGCGCTGTTGCAAATATGCTACACCCTTTATCAGCAGAAGAAGAGATAAAAAACAGTTTAATATCTACCAATAGTAAGTATTTAGTTATGATAGATATGTTTTATTCTAAAATAAAAGACTGTATAAAAACAACTGGAGTTAAAAAAGTTATATTTGTATCTCCTGCAGATTCTATGAATATATTTATGAATATAGGATATAAAATAACGCAAATAAATAAGTATAAAAAATATCCTAGAAGTAAATATTTTATATCTTGGAATAAATTTATAAGAATGTCAATATTGAGTAGAGATAAAATAACTACTAAGTATGGCAAGGATACTCCTTGCGTTATAATACATAGTGGAGGTACTAGTGGGAACCCTAAAAACGTAGTTATACAAAATAGGTCTTTTATACTCGCATCTATGCAGGAAAAAATATCTTTAGTGAATTTACACCCAGGTGATTGTTGTCTTGCAATTATGCCTAACTTTCATGGATTTGGACTGAGTGTTACTATACATACACCACTTGCTTTAGGGTGTTATACCATATTAATTCCACAGTTTAATTCAAAGAAATTTGATACACTATTTAAGAAGACTAGACCTACTTGTGTACTTGGTGTACCAACACTCTTTGAGGCTCTTATAAGTAATAAAAATGAAAAGGACTTAGATTTATCTTTCTTAAAATATGTAGTAAGTGGAGGAGATATATTAAATAAACCACTAGAAGATAAGATAAATAATTATCTTCAGGAACACAATTCTAAAGCGAGAATAGTTCAAGGATATGGATTATCTGAGGCACTTGCTGCAGTTACTCTCGCTCACGATGATGTAAACAAAAGTGGTTCAATAGGTATACCTCTTGCAGGTAACTATATTAAAATAATAAATCCAGCAACAAGAAAGACAGTTCCATATAATGTGGTAGGAGAGATATGTGTTAACTCTAAAGGACTTATGATGGGATACTTAAACAATGAAAGTGAGACTAATGATGCACTTCAAATACACGATGATGGTCATGTTTGGCTCCACACGGGTGATTTAGGATATATGGATAAAGATGGGTTTATATTCTATAGTGGTAGACTAAAAAGAATGATTGTATCAAGTGGTTATAATGTATATCCATCACATATAGAAGAAGTAATAGAGTCACATCCTGCTGTTTTACAGTGTACAGTAGTAGGAATATCACATCCATATAAGCAAGAAGTACCTAAAGCATTTATAGTTTTAAAAGAGGGATATAAAGGCTTATTTGTAAAAGCAGAGATAAGAGATTATGCTAGAAAGAATCTTGCTAAATATATGGTACCTTATGAGTTTGTATTTAGAAAGAGTTTGCCTAGAACTAAACTTGGTAAAGTAGACTTTAAAAAGTTACAAAGTGATATAGGTGCGGATGATGAATAGAAAAGTTCTACCTTTATACTATATAGGTAGATTTATACTTGGACCTATATTTAGATTATATTATAATCCTAAAATAATAGGTAAAGAATTTATACCTAAAAGTGGAAGTATAATTATTGCAGGTAATCATAAACATTTATATGACCAATGTTTAACTATAATATCTACTAAAAGAGGAATACATTATATGGCTAAAAAAGAGTATTTTGATAAAAAGACTACAGCATGGTTTTTTAAACATACTGGATGTATAAGTGTAGATAGAACCTCTAAAGATGAACTTGCAAAAACGAATGCAATAGATGTATTAAAAGATGGTGGTGCGATAGGGATATTTCCAGAAGGTACTAGAAATAGAACTAAAGATATATTACTTCCATTTAAATATGGGGCAGTAAGTTTAGCAAGTAAGACTGACTCTTATATAGTTCCATTTGGAATAACAGGTGATTATAAATTTAGAAGTAAGAATTTAACTATTAGATACGGTAAGCCTTTTAAAGTAGACGATATGTC
>CANRBR010000050.1 GCA_947628915.1 uncultured Bacilli bacterium
GCCACTTCGTTCGACTTGCATGTCTTAGGCATGCCGCCAGCGTTCATCCTGAGCCAGGATCAAACTCTCCAAAAAAAAATAATCTTATTTAAATTTGAATTTGAATTGTTCTTTCCTAACTATTAGTGAATTGACATTTTGCTCAGTTTTCAAAGATCATTCTTTGCCCTTTTTGTGAAGAGCAAACCCAGTATATCAAATCGACTTTATAAAGTCAATACTTTTTTTGAAAAATATTGAATTTTTTGTCGATTGACACATTTTTTACGTTATACATAAGAAATATACTATAAATGATACTTCCCTGGACAACGTGATACTAATATAACAAATTTAAAAATTAAAGTCAATACTTTTTTTAAAAAAAGTTTTAAAATTTAAATTTTGTTATTTTTTTGTCGCTTTTTTTCAAAAGCTTTTCTAATATATCAAACAAAAAGAAGAAAGTCAATATCTTTTTTTAATTTTTTAACATTCCTCTTTTACACTTTATTATATTCATGAGTTTAACTAAAATTACTATTTTCTAATTCTTTTTTTAACTCCAAATATTGTTCTAAGTATTCTTTATTCTTTTCTGAATCAAACATAATCGCTTTAGATTTATATTCTCCTATAAGTTCATCTAATGCATTATTTATAACAATATCTAAATCCTCTGAATAATTCATCTTGTTTTTGTGGTATTCATATTCTAGTTTATCTAATATTTTATATTCTCCTTTTGGAAATATTCTAAGGTCTAAATCGTAATCTATATACTTAATCGTATTTTCTTCTATTATAAATGGTGTTGCTATATTACAGTAATAATATATTCCATCTTTTTTCATCTGTGCGATTATGTTATACCATTTATTTCTAAAAAAATACATAATCGCAGGCTCCTTAGTCCTCCAAGTAGTTCCTTCCGATTCTATAACTAGAGTTTTATTATTTCCAAATACAATGTAATCTTTTTTTATATCTAGTACTATAGCTTCTGACCAAGCTCTATGTACTTTTTTATTGTGTTTATAACATTGTATTTCAAGTTTATCTCCTATACACATGTTTTTCAATTTAAATCACCTATAAAGATTATACCATACTTTTTAGTATTTTTAAAACAAATAAAACATACCATCTGATATGTTTTACTTACTTTTTATATAATTAAGTGCAGCAGTAAACTGTGTATCGTCTTTTAAATCGTATGTCTCATAATATTTTTTATCTAATTCAACTTCGATATCAGGGGTGATACCATTATCGTTTATCCAAGTACCATTTGGAGTTAACCATTTTTTTACAGTTATTTTATACTGAGTTCCATCAGATAACTTAACCAACTCTTGAACAGTACCCTTTCCGTAAGTTTTCTTACCTATTAATGTAGAGTTTAAATTATCCTTGAGACCGCCTATTAACACTTCAGATGCAGACGCACTCACCTCATCGCCTAGAAGTACTATCTCATAGTCTTTATTATCTTTTCCTGTTCCATAAGTTTTAGTTATCTTACCATTTTGTTCAAACTGATACATAATTTGCTTTTCATTTAAGAATATATCGAGTATTGCATCTACTGCAGTTAAATGTCCTCCGGTATTACCTCTAACATCTAATATTAAATAATCTATATTCTCTTTTTCTAACTTTTCTAGTTCATCTTTAAATTGAGTATATGTGTTGTTTGCAAAAACACCTATATATATATAACCTATTTTTTTATTGTTCTCTTCATACATTTCAGATATAACTGATGTAAGTTCAACTGTCTTTTTATTTAAGACTATATTTTTTTCTTTATTATCTCTAAGTATTTTAATATTATATGTATCTTTATCTCCATTTCTTATTATAGAACTTAACTCACTAGTCTCTAAATCTTTTGCAAGTTTATCATCTACTGATATAATCATATCACCTGGAATTAATCCTGCTTCTTCTGCTGGAGAATTTTTAAATACAGATGTTATTAACATATACCCTGTTTTTTCATCTTTTGTAATTTGTATACCTATACCTTTATAACTACCATCTAAAGTAATTGAAAAGTTATCAGACTCTTCCTCATCAAAATACATAGAATATGGGTCATCTAAAGAATCCATCATACCTGCTATCGCACTATTTATAAGTTTTTCCTCATCGATATCCTCGTAATAATTATTTACTATATAATCATAATTCTTTATGAATTCTTTAATATATTTATTATTTGTTTCATCTACTTGTACTGTATTACTTTTGTTCTTAAAAAGTAGTCCAAACGAAAGACCTATAATTAATCCTAGTATAACTAAAAGTATAGTCTCTCTAGTAGTAAAAGCCTTTTTTGTATTTTCTAAACTATCTTTCATATTATCACCATTCCATTAAACTATATCATAGATATTAAAAAAAGTCCACATAATATTTACAACTACTGGGCAAAATTGTATAATTAAATTGGTGGTTAGATGAAAAAATTTAATATGATGGATGAAGAATTCACATGTGAAAAGTGTGGTAAAAAAGTAGATAAATTAAAGTACAGTGCGAGAGACCATTGCCCATTTTGCCTATATTCTAAACATGTAGATATAAATCCGGGAGATAGACTAAATAGGTGTAAGGGATTACTAGTACCTATTGGAATTGAAAAATTTAAAGATACTTATAAAATTATTTATAAGTGTGAAAAGTGCGGGACTATTCACAAAAATATTATGGCTATTGATGATGATATTAATTTAATTATTAAATTATCCGTTAACGAATAAAAGTAGATATGCATCTACTTTTAAAATTTCCAAATATCTTCGTCTTCTTTTTTTAATTCTTTTATCTCTGGTAATTCTACATCATCCAAATCAGGTATCTCGTTTGTATCAGCCTTATCAGTTTTATCTAAAGACAAATTCTCAATTTCATCTAATAAATCTCCATCTATTACTTCTTTATCTGGAACGACTTCATTAAATTCTTTATCGAACTGTTCAAACTCTTCGTTTGACTCTTTTGAATCAGGTTGTTCTAAAGTATTTAAATTTTCACTATCTGATTTATCTTCTTCATTTTCTGTAGTCTCAGTTTCAACTACATTTTCTTCAGGTAAAACTTCATCTTCTTTTTTATCTAATTCTTCTACTTTATCTTTTTCCTCGTTAGTTTCATCTATTTTTAAATCTTCATCTTTGCTCTTTTCAGTATTTTCTTTACCTTGACCAAAATTAGTTTTATCAGCATAACTTCCTATAATAGCAAGGAGGATTATTATTGCTCCACCTAAGAACCAAATATAATTTGCCATAATAAACTCTAATATGTCTTTCATAAGTCCCTCCTTATTCTATATATAATAATATCACGTTTGTAAAAAAATTACAACACTATTTTTCTAAATAATCCTCACCCTTTATAGTTTCCACTTTAGATAAATTAGGATAATCCTGTTGTCTTAAAACCTCAAATAATACCAAAGCAACACAGTTAGATAGATTAAGAGCTCTTATATTTGAATTAGTCGGTATTCTAAGACACCTATCTAGGTGATTTTTTAAAATCTCTTTAGGAATGCCTGTACTCTCTTTACCAAATACTAAATATATATTTTTACTCTTATCACTAAAATCAACTGAACTATGTGGCTTCTTACCATACCTAGTTAAATAATAAAATTCCCCATCTTTGTTCTTTTCTAAAAAATCATTATAATCCTCATATACCTCATAATCACAGTTATCGATATAGTTAACCCCACTTCTTTTTATGTATTTATCACTCAAAGAAAATCCAAGTGGCTTAATTAAATGAAGTTTAGTATAAGTTCCCGCACAAGTCCTCATGATATTCCCGGTATTTTGAGGTATTTCTGGTTCATATAATACTACATTAATCATTCAAATGCCTCGTAATTTATTATTGTATCAACATCTGTTAAATTAGATACACTCACACCTTTTACAAATTCTTTATCTACTACCACAACTATTAAAGGTGTATTATTTATATCTATATTTATATTATATTCGTCTTTTAATTTATTTAAGAACTTTTTATCTATTTCATTTTTATCCATAAATACAACAATATTCTTTAAATTCAAGTTTTCTAGTTTTTTCTCAAACTTTTTTTCAAAAGTTTCGTTTGATAAATCATATTTATCTGATATATAAATAATTAAATCGGTGTGCTCCAAATAATACTCATCAAAGTCATTTGGTTTTATCTCGTTTATATCATTATAAAAATTAGACACTAACTTTTCTTTACTTAAATATATATTAGATAAAGTTAATGTAAGTAACACTGTTACTGATATCAATACTGCTAAAATTATATAATTTTTTTTTGGTATTTTTTTCATTTATATCTCCTTAATTATTAGAATTTTTCTCTATGTCATTTATTGTTACCACAGGAAGAGTTAGTCCATCAGAACTGGCAACATCCTTAAATTTTTCTCTAAAAGTATTTAACTCTCTCACTATTGAATCAGGATAAATTCTTTTACTTGTTTTAATAGCGTTGTATACATCTAGTACAGTTACCTGTGCCCTGTTTTGAAAGAGTGCCTGCGAAAATGCAGCAGTAAGTACTGAAAATGCTATATCTGGATACATCGCACCAAGACCATATACTCTTTTATATTCACTAGTCGCACTTACAATAGATTCAAGTAACATCTTAGTTACATATTCGTTATATTTGAATTTAACTCCTGTACTTTTTTCTATTTTAGGTAAACTTCTAAATAGTATCTCAACAGTTGTTGCCTCATTTGGCTCTAATACATCGATTCGCTCAAATCTTCTTAAGAAAGCCCTATCTCTTATTATATATGTATTATATTCTACATCAGTAGTCGCACCTATTAGTTTAACTGCTCCCCTATCAATAGCAGGCTTAAGTATATTTGCAAGGTCCATAGAAAATTCTGAGTTATTTCCAATTAAAGTATGTATCTCATCTATAAATAGAATAGTCTTAGAAACATTTTTTAATTCTTCGACAAGTAGAGTTACTACCATCTCTTCTTTTCCATTTATATTAATTTTACCAACTAAAGAAGATGAATTTATCTTTATTACTCTATATCCTTGTAATACAAATGGTACTGCATTATTAAGTATTCTATATGATAAACCTTCTACTATAGATGTCTTACCTACACCTGCCTTACCTACTAAAAGCGCTGATTTTTCTGGAGTAAGTAACGTCATCATAAGTTTTTTTAATTCTTCATCACGAGCAATGGCTGGGTCAGTTACATAAGTCTTTGAAGTTAAATCCTCTCCATAGTTTTTAAGCACACTAAAATTAGTATTCATATCGAACCACCTATTTTCCTAAAACAATTATAACTTATTTTTATTAAAAAAAAAAGAGTTTTTTGTTATTTCTCTTTCTTATGAACTACTAATTGGTCACTAACGACAAATATTCTTTCGTTTTCTTTATTAAATGTATTCGCATCCACCCCAAGGTTATTTATTATCGCATCTATTGTATCTCCCTCTTTAGTTACATAAACTACTACATCCCTGCTTGGAACAGTTATCTCTTGATTAGGATATATATAATCACTTTTATTTAATCCATTAAGCATAAGTAATGTATCAGGGTCTACATTATACATTTTAGCAATCGCATATATAGAGTCTCCTGGATTTACTCTATAAGTTTCAAATACTTGTGACTGCATTCTAGGTACTATAATAAGACTCCCTACAACTAAATCAGACTCACTATTAAATCCATTTAATGATTTTATCTCATCAGATGTAGTATTAGTTTTTCTTGCAATACCATCTATTGTATCTCCATATTCTACCTGGTATATTGTATACATAAATTCACCTCTATTTTAATATATGATATATTAATTTTAAGGTTCTATTTTTAATTTTTATTAATATAATTAATTAGAGGTGATTTAGTGAAAGATTTACCTAAAGTATTTCACAATAAAATAGATAAAAAGTTTGATAACAATAGAAGTGTTTACTATAGTAGTAATAGTTCAAATGATGAGGTAGTTGATACAAGAACTATTAAACAAAAGATTAATGATATATTTTCTTCCCCAAACTATGTATATAAAGCAAATGTAGATATAACTTTAAAAGATAAGAAAATCACCAAAAGAATAATAGGAAGAAATAAAGATTATATAATTACTATGGATAATGAATTAATACCAATAGAGGATATTATTGATATTCAGTCACAAAAAAAATAGGGAGACCTATTTTTTTATTTTCTTACTGGGTTTAAATTTAGTATACTCATAAAAACCAAAAAAAATTTTTATTTGTTGCCATTTAGATAAATGGCAACAAATATATCTCTTTTTTTCAAAAACATTCTAGTTGTCCTCACTTCGCTTGAGAGCACTGTACCGAATGTTTTTGTTCTATCCAAGTCTAAAGGCTGGAGCTACGCCGTTGGTAACAATAGCAGAATTGGTGTACAAAGCGCCATAAGAGTACACATAGTAAAAACTATAAGGATTACTAGAATTGGCCGAGCGGAGCCACCAAGTATTTGCTGCACCCTCAAAATTTTTAATAGCACCCGAATAACTTGACCCTGTTACTTTTGCTACATCTTTATAATAATCTAATTGTCTTGTTTCTGTAGTTGCAGAATCAGTACTTGGTTGACTTCCTTCTGTTCCATATACTTCTCTTGTTGATAATAAATACAATTTATCATAAGTTGTAAAATTGTTACTATTACTTGAACCATGTCCAGATATTACTTTTGTTTCTTTTATAGCGCTTTGTAATTCTTGTGGTAATGCTTCAAATACTTCTTCTAAGTATGTATACATTGCACTTGCTGGATATCCTCCTACACTTGTTGCAGAGGAATTCATATTATGATTATTTATTATATCCACAAACTCTACTACAAATCCACAGGCTGTTTGTGAAAAACCTGCATCATTACATTCTTCTGGTGTTGAAATATTTGCTACTCTTACTGTAAATGTTTTACCTTCAAATTCAGTTCCTGAGAGTGTTACTTCTTTTGTATCTCCTACTTTGTATACGGTAGTTCCTGCTTTGACATTCGCTATTATCGTATCCCATGAATCTGTTTCAAATGATACTGATG
>CANRBR010000051.1 GCA_947628915.1 uncultured Bacilli bacterium
TCCATAAGTCCAATTAAACATATCAGATAAATAATCTAAATCTTTACTACTAATAATATCAGGTACTACATCATAAGTTTCTTGCATAATTAGTCCTTTCTATAAAAATTGCTTTAATTTTTCTACTGCATTTTCTTGCATATCTACATATTCTTGTATTAATGAATGTATTTCTTTATCTACATTTTTATGGTTTAAGAGTTTTCTTCCCTCTATTATACCCATATTTGTTCCTTCTAGTAATAGTTCTGCTATTTTAGATGTACTTTTATCTGTTAGAGTTTTCATCTCAATACCATACCAAGTCATAGCCTTATTCATCGCACTTGTTTTATGTGGTTCTTTACTGCTATATTCTGGATATAACTCCTCTATTCTATCCTGTACCTCTTTATACTTATTATACTGATTATCAAGTTCTTTTTTTAAAGCATCATCTTCTACTTTATCTAATATAAAGTGAATAGCATCCCTACCCATACAAGCACCTTTAGATAGTTCATCTAATACATTTACTTCGTTTTCATTTTTACTCATATAATCCCTCCGATTATATATTGAGTATTATTTATAAACTTTATACAAAAAAAGTATTAATTTTTTTCTATTAATACTAATTTATTTATTTTTGATAAATAATTTGAACTATTTAACTCTTCTTTAACTACTTTAAGTATATTCTCATTCCCATTTGCGCCTATTACATAATTGATTTGATTATCTATACCTAGATATATTAATACGTGTCCATCCATATATAACAGTGATGGTGCACTTCCACTTATTATATCTAGTTTTTCCTTATCAGTTTTACCCTCTAGTGAGATTACCTTACCTACACTACTATTTTGAATAGATGTATTTCTTGGAAAAACAAATCCAAAAGTATGGTAAACATTAGAAACATAACTAGAACAGTCCACACCATAATCCATACTACCCCAACTATATGGAATATCTTCATATTTAAATGCTTGTATATATACATTTCTTTTAGTATAAGGTAGATATCCTATATGTGCTTTATCTCTTTTAAGTATTATTTCTTCTTTTACTAAGTTATTATTAGAATCTTTAGATGGTATTACAAATTTATATCCATCTTTTGTTGTTTCTATAAAAGGTATTTTAACACTCATATCAAGTAATTTATTATCTACTTCTACAAATGGCTCTGTAATAATTCCAAAGTTATCGTTATTTATAAAATAGTCATAATCTTCATCACTCACATATACTATATCTTCTTCTTTTATCCAACCTACATAGGTAGAGGTGAGTACAAATACAAACCTATTATCTTTACTTTTATGCATGACTAAAACTGGTGTGTTTATATGCATCTCACTTTCTTGTAAGTTATCAAAGTTAGTATCATTTATATTATCAAAGAAATGTAGTTCTGTTGGAAAGGATTTTAAATTTGTTCTATTTACTACTAAAGCTTTTAAAAGTCTTGTATCCTTAACATTTTCTATATTCCTATTTTCAAGTATATCATTAATATCACTATTAGTAATTAATTTACCATTATCATATTTAGGTAGTTTAGGTATAGTATAAGAATTAATATAATTTAATATCTCTTCTTTAGATAGACTATTTATATTCATATTATATAAATAATCAGTCTTAGATTCAATAACTCTATTATACTCTTTTATCTCATCTAAATTTAATAAGATATCATTATCACTCAAATTAAGTATAAAAGCATTAGAATTTTCAGGTACTATTTCTATATAAGAATCATCTATATCTTTTATACTGTTTTCTATTTTTTCATCACTACATCCAAAGCACATAACTATTAATAGTATTAATATTGTCTTCTTCATATTATCACCAAATATATTATACTATAAATAATATTATTTTAAAAAAGATTTAATAAATAAAAAATGACAAATATCTATTTATCATTTTTATACATAATGTCTATATCTACATTACCATTTATTCCATATATCTTACCGTTATTGCATGATTGCCATATTATATATTCACCTTTATAATCAGTTTCATTTGTATAGTGAGCAAGCCAAACAGGTGAATTATTTTTATTAGTCCATATAGTCTCTAAGTAAAACTTACTACTGTAAAGCATGCCTTTATAACCATTTGCTTCTACTTCTTTTATAAAACTTTCTGAAATACTATTTAAATCATAAAAACTTATTTTATATGTATTAAAGTTTACCCAATTTTCCCAATCAAATGCAATAGGTAAATCTAAAGGCTCTCCATCTAAAGTTTTTATAACCCAATTGGCATGGCGAATTGCTTCCGCATTTGTTGTTGCAGTACTATAAAAGTATACTCCTACTTTTAGACCTGCATCACGGGCTTTCTTTATATTTTCTTTAAAATACTCATCTATATATATTTCATCTTTACTCTGTCTTTGTGAACCTATTCTAATCATTACAAAAGATGCTCCAGCACTCTTTACTTTTTCAAAGTCTATATCACCTTGCCACTTTGATACATCTATTCCTATTTCTGTATTATCTGATTTATATTTATTATAGATATCTTTAAACTCTGTTCTAGTTGTATTTGGAATAGTTTTTTCTTCTTCATTTGAAACTGTTAAAGTTACATTAACTATAGTTTCATTATTACTTGTATCAGTTAAGGTATATTTTAAATTATATTCTCCAACACGAGTTAAATCATAATTCCCAGTAATTTTACAATCTATATTCCTAGAGTAATTATCTCCGTATGTAATTAAATTACACATATCTTCATCATAGTTTGTTTTTACTTTCTTTTTAGTTCCACTAAATACAAGCGGGGGTGTTGTATCAAGTACAGTGATATTTAAATGTTTAACATATTTTTTGTTATCATATGTGTAATAGATATCAAATTCTTGGTCTCCTAATTTAGTCGTGTCTATTTTTATATTATCACTAGTAATATTTATACCATTATTTACAATATCTATAATATCATTTAAATATATATCACTATATACTTCTATAGAGCTCTCTTTAACCTTTATAAAGTCATTTGTATCATCTTGATATACTGTCTCTTTACCACATCCAACTATAAATAAACAAAGTATTAATATTATTATTTTTTTCATACCAATCACAATAATATTATATCACTAGTTTAACTAATTTATTAAATTATTTTTGAAAATGAAAAATGCAAGCTAGATGCATCTAGCTTGTTCAAGTATATTACTTCACTGTCTTCTACATCTATAATATACCATAATTAACAATTAACAAATTTAGTATTAAATTATATTGTATAAAGAACAAAAGTTTGATATAATTTTTATTGGGATATTTAACAGTTGAGTGCTTGCCGACTTCTAAAAGGAAGGAGGCAGATAGTATGTTTAAGAAAGATTTTTTAATCTTATCACTTATTCTTATTATCTTTTCACTAATAGTCTTACTTTTTACTTTTGTGATTTAGTAAACTATAATAAGAAAAAGCACTCAATATACTGAAAGTAAATTGAGTGCAAACCCAATATATCGGCAAGTACTCAACACTGCAATGTTAAGTATTCCCTTTTTTTATTTTATGCAAGTTTCCTTGATATATTCATATTAACATAAAAATGAATTTTTTGCAAGTTTTCTAGTAAGGTTCATACAAAATCATTAATGGTGCGTATAGAAAAGAAGTCGAATAACTTTTCTCATACCAATAAGTTAGATAGTAATAACTACTAACTAATTATATTACATATTTTATGCTTTGAAAAAAGAAAATTGTACATTTTATAAAATAATTACTAAAAATAACCATATATATGATAAAATTATAATTGAGGTGAAAAAATGATATGAGTAAGATAATATCTACAATTGGCGCAATAAATAATGCTATAGAAAATAATGAAAAACTAAAATTTGCTAAAAATAATCTAAACAATGAATTGTTTCAAAAAATATATAAGGGATATAAAAAAGCAAAATGGTCGCAACTATCATTACCAATTATTTTTGCTATTATAATACTTTTAGAATTTATGTTTATACCATCACAATCAGTTCCAAATGGGTATGCTGATTTTAAGATGACTCTTATACTATTTGAAACTGCATTTTTTATTGTTCCTATACTTCCTATTTGGTTAGTTATTTGTGATTTTACTTTTGGAAAAGATTGGCGAAATTATTCAAAATGGTATAAAAAGCAATCGCATCCAAGTGAATTATATAGAATTTTTAATATTCCGGAAAATAAATAGTGTTCTAAAAGAGACACCGTTATTGGCTAGCCAATAACGTAGTGTGTTACCATTTTGGAAAAAGATTTTAAGTCAAGTATTTTAAAACTTGGCTTTTTATATGTATAAACACTAACAGAAATGTTAGTGTTTATTTCTCTCGAAATGAAAAGTTCGAGTTGAGTATTTATCTGGTGCAAGAAAGGAGATTTGAACTCCCACGATACAAAATCACTACCCCCTCAAAGTAGCGCGTCTACCATTCCGCCATTCTTGCAAGTGATGGTGCTGAAAATAGGATTTGAACCTACGACCTGCTCTTTACGAGGGAGCTGCTCTACCAGCTGAGCTATTTCAGCACTTGGTTACCCCAGTAAGATTCGAACTTACGCATGGTGGAGTCAGAGTCCACTGCCTTACCGCTTGGCTATGGGGCAATATCGATAATTAAATTATACTATTTATAATATAATTATTCAAGTACTTTTATCAAATTAATATAGCCTTTTTTCTAAAATTTGAAGTTTTTGTGAAAAAAGTATTGTCAAAACACAAATTTTAGGATATACTTATATAGTCAACGTTTTTTAATGGGCTTGTAGCTCAGCTGGTTAGAGCGTTCGCCTGATAAGCGAGAGGTCGATGGTTCAAGTCCATTCAGGCCCACCATTGATTATTTTTTATGGCCGGTTGGTGAAGCGGCTTAACACACGTGCCTTTCACGCACGGATTCACGGGTCCGAATCCCGTACCGGTCACCATATTTTGAAATTAGAAACCATTTTAAATGGTTTTTTTCATATTTTATGAATGATATGTCAAACACATTCAAAAATACTCTATTTAACCAAATTATTAACTTTATCAAAAAAAGTAATTTGAACTAACAAATTACTTTGAATGTTTAAGTGTAATAGCATAAAACAATAATATTGGCAATAAAAGTACATATGAATACATATAACGAATTGATGAATTTATTGGTGTTGCCAACATTGCTGTTATCCATATAACAATAAGTGGAATAAGAGGAAAAATATATTTTGTTTGTTTTTTATGCATCAAAATTAAACATATAAACATTAATAACCAAAAGCAGACACCTTCACTTAAATAATTTGAAAATTTACTATAGAATGATTCTAATTTTTCTTGAACATTTTTTGGAAGAATATCTTTAGTATATAGATTATACCTACATTTAACTTCTTCTATAAAATCTGCTTGAATATCACTCTGTGTGTCAATATACATATTACTATCGTTTGGTTTAGAATTAATACTCCAAAAATAATAAGTATTTAATAAATAACTTTCCACATATGTATTAAAATTCTTTGGCATAACAGTAAACCAAGTTTTTAAAAAAGTCACTTTAGTCTTTTGTAAGTATTCGTGATTAAATTCACTATTCCATTTTATTTTATCCGCTGTTTCTGGATTATACTTTTCTTTTATAATCTTTATATCTAATAATTTATTAATATAATTTAATTCTTCTTCATTTAAATTACCCTCAGAATATACTGTAGCAGATAATTGTTGTATTGGAACTCCTACAGTCTCTTGAAAATAATGTTCTATTCCATATCGTGAAGATATAACATTATCAAGTATCATATTAATTCCTATTGGAACTACTAATAATATATAAAATATTTTACTAAAATATTTCCTATATCTATATATTAACATTATTGTTATTACAATATAAACTATATTACCATTTTTCCTTATTTGAAATAATGCTATTCCCATCAAAATATAGATTATTTTAAATTTATTTTCTTTTATAATTTCACCATTTGTTTCAACAATTTTAAATAAAAGAATAGTTAAATAGATAATCAATACTGAAAATAAAACATCTTTAGTAGCAAATATAGAGTAAGTAGCATATATGGGTGTTAATGCATAAATTAAAATAAGTATAGCAACAATAAACTTAGATGGTGCGTTTTTCTTTATTAGATAAGAAATTGCAAACGAAATAGATGTTGAAACTATTACCATTTGAAAAATACTATATATTGCCCATCCTATTATAGAACTATGAAGAATATTATTACCCAAAAAAACTATGAAAAAATATAATATAAAACTGTATCCCAATGGATGTTGAGTTGTTGCGTATATAGGTGAGTTTATTTGTAAATAAGTATCATAAAAACCACCTCCAGGATAAAAAGTAATAAAACATATCATCCATATTATAATCATAGAAAAATTAGAAAGTAAAAATATTTTTTTTATTGATCCGTTATTATATTTACATTTTTTAAAATTAATATTGTTTATTTTTTCAATAATAAAATTTAATAAAAAATTAAAAACTACAAAGATAATTATAAAAATTGGTATTGTCTTAATTATATTATTCCATTTTATAAATCCTAATTTATTGTTATTTATAATAATTAAATACTGAAAACAAAGTATAACTGACAATAAAAACGAGTAAATTATAATATTCAAGTGATTTAAGCAAAAATTTTTCTTCATTTGTTTCATCTTCTTTCTTATTTTTTCTTCTATTATCATTTTATCACTACTCCCCCCCC
>CANRBR010000052.1 GCA_947628915.1 uncultured Bacilli bacterium
AGAAACATTGTCGACCGGGATTATTTATTACTCGCTAGCCACCCGGAAGCGAGAAACATTTTCGCACTTTTTCAAGTACAGCAATAATATACTATATTTTTATGAAAATGTCAAATAGTATACATTAATAGTATATTTAACTATAAATTATTTATTCTTTTTTATAATTTAATTATCATTCTATCTTTAATGAACTTACTTGCTTTTTATAAAACCTCTTGAACATCTATAAGTTAAAAACATATAACCGCCATAAACAACAACCATAAAGAGTGTTGTTAGAAGTATATTAGAAGTTAAATCTATATGCCCAAGCATAACTATTAGTTTATTAATTTCTCTTAGTCCAAAATAACTATGAATTAAGGCTATTACAAGTGGAAATATAAATGTTATTGCAATTTGTATAAAAAGTGATTTATTAATTACTTTATCACTCGCACCTAAGTTTCTTAATATTCTATATCTATTTTTATTATCACTTGCCCTACTCAACTCACCTATTGCAAGTATTGTAGCTGATGTAATTGCAAATGTAATACCTAAATATAATCCTAAAAATATTAGTATTGCTTTAATACCTATACTAGATGCTTCCATCTCTGTTTTAGTTTTAATAGTAACATATGAATCATCAAACTCTAATGATTTTATAAAATCTCTAAATTCATCTTCTAACTTTTCATCAGTATTTACAAAATTACCAATTATATTTAATCCGTGTGTTTTTAAATCTTCAACTAAATAATCACTTACTACAACTACCCCACTATTACCTTGACTAGTATAGTTTTCAAGAGCAATATTTTGTATATTGCCATTTGGCCTTAGATGAATATTATTTAGAGTTATTCCTTTTTTTGAACTATTATATGGAGTTAGAATATCTAATACCATATCTATATTTGCAGTAAGTAAATACTCATCATCCTTAATATCAATATTAGGCATATTATATAAAGTTAATATATTATTGTAATCAGTCTCACTTATAATATAAATATAAGAATTAGTATAAACATCACCACTCAAATGTTCAGTCTTTAATTTATCTATAGCCTCTTTGTTCATAAAATCCATATAGTGTAAATCATAACTATAATATATAGGGTATAATGCATATTCTTTAGAATAATTTTTTATATCACTATTATTTATTTCTTTTATAGTCTCATCAAAAGTCCCAGGTTTATTATCGTCAGCATAAATATTTACTGTATAATCTGATAAGTTATTCTCTTTTAAATCACTATTAAACACACTAGATAAAGACATAGAACCCGATAAAATTCCAATAGTAAGTAAAAGCATTAAACTTATTATAGTCGTTGATACTACTGTTGTGTTAATCTTACTATTAATCTCCTTTAAGGTGAACATATTAAGATCTTTATAATAAACTTTTTTGATGAGCCCTATTACTTTTACTAAAAATCCTGATAGTGAGAAAAAGAGTAAAAATGTACCTAGGGCTCCCGTTATTAGCATTATACCTGTTTTCTTATCTAAAGAGACTATTGCTCCTGTAAATAATAAGTAGTATGCGTAACCTATTAATACAACTGATAAGATAAAAGATATAACTGTCGTATATTTATTTCTGAATTTAACACTTTCATTTTTCTTTGAAGCATTTATTAAATCTATTAATTTATATCTATTTAAAGTAATTACATTAAATATAACTACAAGCATAAATATTATTCCAAAATAAGTTATAGTTTTTATAAGCGCACTATATGAGAATACAAATCTAAACTCATTCATATCTACTTCAAATAGTTTAGATGTAAGTATACTTATAAACTGAGATGAAAATATACCTAGAAATAATCCTACTACTAAAGATACAAGACCAATAAGCACTGTTTCTAATACTAGTATTAAAGATACTTTTCTTTTAGGCATACCAAGTATTTCATATAATCCTATTTCTTTTTTTCTTTTCCTTATTAAAAAGTTATTAGAATATACTATTAGATATCCAAGTATTATAGATACAAATACTGATATATACCCTATTATGTATATTAATAAATCTATTATCTCTCTTTTAGCTTCGTTTAACTTTAACATAGATTCTTGTGCGTCTATTGAGTTAAACATATAAAACATAGCAACTGCAAATACTAAAGTAAAGAAATATATACTATAATCTTTTATACTTTTTTTAATATTTTTTATAGATAACTTAAATAACATTATTTAAATCACCTCCAAGGAGGGTTACTACTTCTATTATATCTTCAAAGAATTCTTTTCTAGTTTTATTACCTTTAGTAATACTAGAAAATATCTTGCCATCTCTCATGAATATTATTCTATCTGCAAATGAAGCAGTAAATGCATCGTGAGTTACCATAAGTATCGTTGCTTTAAATTCATCGTTTAAGTTTTCTAGTTTTTCTAGTAACATTCTAGATGATTTAGAATCTAAGGCTCCAGTTGGTTCATCTGCAAGTATTAGTTTAGGATTAGTTACGATTGCTCTTGCTGATGCAACTCTTTGTTTTTCTCCTCCTGATATTTGATATGGATATTTATCTAATATATCAGTTATTTCTAACTCTTTTGCAACTTTTAATACTTTATCTTCTATATTTTTTACACTCTCTTTATTTATAGTAAGGGATAGTGCGATATTCTCTTTAGCAGTTAGTGTATCTAATAAGTTAAAGTCTTGAAATATAAATCCTAAATCTTCCCTTCTAAATTTATTTAGACTATTACCTTTTAGTTTAGTTATATCAGTACAATCTAAATAAATATGTCCACTAGTTACTCTATCTATGGTAGATATGCAGTTTAAAAGAGTTGTTTTACCACTTCCACTAGCTCCCATTATAGCTAAGAATTCACTCTTTTTTACATCGAATGAAATATTATCTATTGCTTTAGTAATATTGCCTTTATTGCCATAATATTTCTCTAGTGAATCTATTTTTAATACTGTTTCCATTTCATCACCTCAAGTTAATTATACTATAAATAAATTTATTTAAAAATCGAATTATATTACATAACCTTACATTTTTGTAAGAAAAAAGATAGTTAATCTATCTAACAATCTCATCTATCATACTACTTTTGGGAAATGTAATAGAAACTATAGTATATTTATCTAACTTTGATTCTACTCTTATACTATGACCTAACTTTTCACATAATTTTTTAGATAAATAAAGCCCCATACCTGTTGACTTGTATTTCTTTCTTCCATTAGAACCAGTAAAACTTTTATCAAATACTCGCTCTATCTCACTTTCTGGTATTCCTATTCCATTATCTTTTATATAAAGTACTACACTATTTTTAAATTCTTTTGAGTAAATAGTTATAACCGCACCTTTTTCTTTACTATATTTAATAGAATTGGTTAGTATTTGATTTACTATAAATTCTATCCACTTTGAATCAGTATTGACCACCCCTAAATCTTCTATATTTATTTTTATCTTTTTATTTATTAAATCTTTTTTATTTCTTTTAACAACTGATAAAACTACATCTTTTAAATCTATTCTTTTTATGATATAGTCTTTTTCTACACTATCACTTCTAGAAAAATACAAGACTTGCTCTATTAGAGAATCTAGTTTTTCTAATTCTTCTTTGATACTATTAGATAGTTCACTTTTATTGTTTTCTACTATTAAACCGAGTGTGGCTAAAGGTGTTTTTATCTCATGACACCAAAGTTCTATATACTCTATAAATTCTTTAGAAATATTTTTATATTTATTTAAATATTCATTCATAGACTTATCTATTTCATATAAATATTCTAATAATAAATTACCTTCTAAAAAGTTAGTATTTTGAAACATTTCTGTTATTAAATATTTTTGGTCTAGTCTATCTAATGTATTTTTAAAGTTATTATAAAATATTTTTCTTTTTATATAATTATATAAAAATATAGTTAAAAAATTTATTATAAGTATTGTAGTTATAAAAATTATTAATACACTGTTTATTTTAAATATAATTAATATTAATAATACAGTTAATAATGATATTAAACTTAATATAATCTCTTTATATTTATCTTTTACATAATCACTAAGTCTCAACTTCATCACCTAATATTATATAGCCTTGTCCTCTTTTAGTTATTATCGTATCATTTAGTCCAATACTATTTAATTTACTTCTAAGTCTATTAATATTTACTGTAAGTGTATTATCATCTACAAACTCATAATTATCCCATAAATAGTTCATAAGTTCATCACGAGATATTATTTTACCAATATTTTTAATTAAATAATGAAATATCTTTAATTCATTTTTTGTTAAATCTATTATAGTATTATCTTTAATGATAATTGATTTAGATATGTCAAGTTTAATATTTTTATACTTAATTATGTTATTTTCTATTTTCTTATTTAATAATCTATTTATTCTAGCAAGTAATATTTCTTTATTAAATGGTTTTGTTATAAAGTCATCTGCTCCATAGTTAATACTTAGTAATTCGTCTATTTCAGTATTTCTACTAGTTATTATAATTATATTTATATTACTCACTTTTCTTATTTCTTTTAATATGTATTCTCCATTTAAATTTGGAAGATTAATATCAAGTAAAACTAAGTCTGCATTTGAGTTTAATATATCTCTTACTGTATTATCAAAATTATTTATTATTGATACATTATATCCATTATTATTTAAAAATGTTTTTAACTCTAGTCTTAGTTTAACTTCATCTTCAACAATTAGTATATTTTTCACTCTATCACCACCAATACTATACCACATTATTGTAAGAATTTAAATATTTAATTTAACTTATATCTCTATCATTTGACTCATTTGAAATAAGCAATATAAATCTATACTTAATTGGTAAAGTAGTAAGTTTATGTATTTAAAAATGTGGTCCAACGGCCCACATTTATTATTTTATCAACTTATACTATAATTCCTCCACCAACTACAATATCATCTATATAAAATACACAGGATTGTCCCGGTGTTACTCCCTTTTGCTTTTCATCAAATACTACATTTATTAATCCATTATCCATAGATATTGTTGCTTTATATTCCTTACTTTTGTATCTTGTTTTAACACTCACTCTAGTAGGCTCTTTTATCTCATCAAAAAGTAATAAATTATAATCTTTTACTTTAAAACTCTTTACATATAAATCACTTTCTAAACCTACTATAAGTTCATTTCTATCTTTGTTGAATCCTATTACATATAAAGGCTCTTCATAAGATATACCAAGACCTTTTCTCTGCCCTATTGTATATTTATAAAGTCCATTATGCCTACCTATTACTTTTCCATTTAAAATTATATTACCCTCTAACTCTTTTATATTGCTATGAGTTTCTAAAAACTTCTTATAATTTCCATCAGGTATAAAACATATATCCTGACTTTCTTTTGAATTAAAGACTTTTAAACCGTTATCATAAGCAATCTTTCTTATCTCATCTTTAGAATTAAAATTGGCAAGAGGAAAAACTACATAAGGTAATATTTCTTTTGGAATATTGTAAAGTACATAACTTTGGTCTTTATCAAGATTATCTGCCTTTTTTAATACATATCTTTTATATTTATCACTATATTCTATTTTAGCATAATGACCTGTTGCAATATAATCTATTCCAAGAGACTTTGCTTTTTCATACATTGCTTTAAATTTTAAATGTTTATTACACTCTATACAAGGATTTGGAGTACGGCAGTTAGAATATTCTAAAACAAATTTTTGAATTACGCATTTATTAAACTCATCTTTAAAATCAATAGTATAGTGAGGAATACCTAGTGTATCACACACTTCTTTAGCACTTTTACTGCTGTCATTACCACCAAATAGATTCATAGTTGCGCCATATACATCATATCCTTCGTTTTTTAGTATGACCGCACTTACACTACTATCTACTCCTCCACTCATTCCAACTAATACTTTTTTCATACTCCACTTCCAATCATATGTTATTTATAATATCTTTTAAAATGTTTGCGGCATTCTTAGATGCCTCAGTTAAAAATGTTTCAAAGTCTACTTTAGAATTACCATCCAATGTATCAGTAATAGACCTTATTACTAAGAATTTAACCTTGTCTAAAAAACATACTTGAGCAATACTTGCTCCTTCCATTTCAACACACATTACATTAAATGTATCTCTTATTTTATCTTTTTCTTCCTTTTCATGTATAAATTTATCACCACTTGCAATCCCACCTATAAATACATTTTTATCTTTAAATATTTCAAGTAGTTTCTTATCAGTTTCTATAAATTTACCTATGTTGTCAATCTCTCCTAATTCTCTACCGAATGGTGTTATATCAAAATCGTGTTGGAAAAGTTTGTCTGCAATAACTACATCTCCTACTTTTAAACGCTTATCTACTCCTCCAGCAGAACCTATATTAACAACTAATTCTACATTAAAATTATCTATCATTACTTGACATATATGCGCACTATTCACTTTACCCACA
>CANRBR010000053.1 GCA_947628915.1 uncultured Bacilli bacterium
GATATAGAAAGAAGAATAGATAAGTATAATGATGATGAAGATGTAATAGGGTTATACCACTATAAATATGTAGAAGAAGAGGTAAAACAAGAACAACTAGAAGAAGCAACAAAAAATGGATTTTCTAAAGGAATCAAACAAGGAATGTCTAAAGGAATAGAACAAGGAATTGAAAAAGGTATTGAAACTACAGCAAAAAATCTACTAAAAGAAAATATCGATATAAACATCATATCAAAAGCAACGGGATTAAGTCTAAAAGAAATTGAAAAGTTAAAGGAAGATTAATATTTTCCTTTTTTTGTTTGAAAAGTTAATGATTTCATACTGAATATTTAGTTTAATACTTGAATAAAATGTCACATAATAGTATAATTTATATTAGGTGATGTAAAGTGGTATGGATTTGGGTAGGAATAATAATAGCCTTAACTTTAATAGAGGTGTCAACTGTAAATTTAGTTACTGTTTGGTATGTAGCAAGTGCGATAGTATCTTTAATTTTATCGTTTTTTATAGATGAATTCTTTGTACAATTTTTAGTATTTGTTATACTTGGTACAATACTTTTAATAACTACTCGTGATTATTTACTTAAACTATTTAATAAGCATAAAGAAAAAACTAATTTAGATAGAGTAATCGGTATGGAAGGTTTAGTCACACAAGAAATAAGTAAAAATAAACCTGGAGAGGTTAAAGTAGATGGTAAAAGATGGACTGCCATATCGAATAAGAAGATAAAGATTGATAGTACTGTTAAAGTACTAGAAATAGATGGAGTAAAATTAAAAGTAGAGGAGGTAAAAGATTAATGGAAGTTTTAATTGTTATTCTAATTATAGTGGCTGTTTTAGTAATTCCAAATATTAAAATAGTCCCACAAGCAAAGGCTTATGTAATAGAAAGAGTAGGTTCTTACTTTATAACGTGGAGTAATGGGCTACACATCAAAATACCTTTTTTAGACCGTGTTGCTAATCAAGTCACACTAAAAGAGATAGTAAAAGACTTTGATCCACAACCAGTTATAACAAAAGATAATGTTACAATGCAAATAGATACAGTTGTATATTTTCAAATAACTGATCCAAAACTATATACTTATGGAGTTGAAAACCCGATAAATGCTATTGAAAATTTAACTGCAACCACACTCCGTAATATAATTGGAGAGCTAGAGTTAGATGAAACATTAACTAGCCGTGATTTGATAAACTCTAAGATGAGGTCAATTCTAGATGAAGCAACTGATCCTTGGGGAATAAAAGTAAACAGAGTAGAAGTAAAAAATATTTTGCCCCCAAAAGATATACAAGAAGCAATGGAAAAACAAATGCGTGCAGAACGTGAAAGACGTGAGTCAATACTTAAAGCAGAAGGTGAGAAAAAATCAGCAATACTTATTGCTGAAGGTGAAAAAGCAAGTGCTATATTAAGAGCAGAAGCTAAAAAAGAATCACAGATTAAAGAGGCAGAAGGAGAAGCTGAGGCACTTTTAAAACTTAAAAATGCAGAGGCTGAAGGTATAAAAATAATAAAGAGTGCTAGTCCAGACCAAAAGATAATCACATTAAAAAGTTTAGAGGCACTAGCTAATCTTGCAAATGGTCAATCTACAAAAATTATTGTTCCATCCGATTTACAAAACATAGCAACTCTAGGTACTACAATAAAAGAGATGTTAAAAGATGATAAAAAATAGTTTGAAATATATCAAAAATATATTAAAAACGTTAGTTTGGCCTATTATATTTGTAATAGGTCAATTTTTAATAGAATATATTTTTGTTGCAATATTTAATTTAAAAGAAAAAGGAACAATGACTAATAATGCATTCTTAGAATATATAAAGACCATAGAATATCAAAATAAATTAAAAGATTATATAAGTTCTAAAGCATTAATTATAGTATTGATAACAGTTTTAATATTTATGCCATTATTATATAAAGCATTTAAAAAGTATAAAACTAAAAATAATTTTAAATTAAAAGATATATTTATTCCAATCCTGTTTGGTATAAGTATATCACTTATATATAATATAATTATATTTAGTTTAAATAATGTTATTTACTTTACCGATAATTTTGAGCCTAGTTATTTACCAATAGTAATTCAATTATTATGTACAGGAATACTTGGACCAATATTTGAAGAATTAATATTCAGAGGTATAGTTTATAATAAACTTAAAACGTTTAATAAACCGATGAAATCTATAATACTTTGTAGTGTTATATTTGCATTCTTTCACACAGATATTGTAAATGCAATATATGCATTTGGAGTAAGTTTTATCTTCATTTATTTATATGAAAAATATAAAACTTTAAAAGCGCCCATACTTATGCACATCGCACTTAATACTACTACTACTTTAATGGTTAGTTTAATTGTTAAAAATTATTTATCTTTTAATATATATTTATTAGTTGTATCTTTTATAATTTTAATAAATTTAAGAAAATTTATTAAAATCGATGTATAATAATAAAAATTGTGGAAAGTATAATAATGTCAACGAAAGTGTTGACACAAGGACTATTAATTTAGTCCTTTTTTGTTTAATATACTTCTTTTATTAAAATATGTGTTATAATAATTAAAGGAGGTATGGTTATGGCAAAAACAAAAAAAGAAGATGAAATAAAATTAGATATCGATAAAGACCAAATAGTAAAAGAAATAAAAAAAGAGGCTAAAGATGAATTACTAGAAGAAGTAAAAAGAAAAATTGATTATGAATCTAAAAAGAGTTTAGAAAATGCAGAAAAGAAAATATACAAATATAAAAACTTTGCGATTTTTAAAAGAGATATACTTATTTTGTTATTTTTAGGCGTTATTATATATGAGACAAAGATATTATATGATAATGACTTACTATTTAAAGAAAGTAAGAAAAATGATGCTCCTATAGTAGATAAGGTAGAAAATAATAATAAAGAAGATGAAAAGGAGCCTGAAGTAGTTAAGGACCTCGCTTGGTATAAAGAAAATTATGGATACTTATATACTAATATAAAAACTAACTTAGAAGATACATATTATTTATATAAGAAGAGTATTAAGGTAGAAGAAATAGATAATACTGTTAAACTAAATATGGCTTATCAATTATTAGATGATAAAAAGGTAGAGGGTAGTGTTATTAGTATAGAGGGAAATAAAATAAAGGATGCTTATAAAAAGATATTTGGCGATATTGAATTTAAAGCTGAGAACTTTAAAGATAACTGCATTCAGTTTATATATAATAAAGATACTGATACTTATATGGCAATAGATACTACTTGTAAAAGTAATGAAAATAGTCTTGTTACAGATATTATAAATATATCTGAAAAAGATAATACACTTGTTATAGAAGTAGTAGCTGGCACTTTAAAAGATAAAAAATTAAGTAATATGGATGGTGTTAAAATAAAAGATAATTATAATAATAATCTTGATGAGGTAAAAGATAAACTAAGTAAATATGAATTTATTTATGAAAAAGTAGAAGATGAATATTATTTAAAAGAAATTAAAAAGAAATAGGGGATATAATGAATGACAATATAATTAAACAAATAAGTGATGATTTAAATATAACAGTTAAACAAACAGAAGTAACTTTAAAACTACTCAAAGAGGGGAATACTATTCCTTTTATAGCTAGATATAGAAAAGATGCAACTGGTGCTTTAGATGAAGAAAATATTAAAGCAATAGAAGAAGTATATACTTATCAAGTAAATTTACTTAAAAGAAAAGAAGATGTAATAAGACTAATAGATGAAAAAGGATTACTTACTGATGAGTTAAAGAGTGATATATTAAATGCAACAAAACTTGTAGAAGTAGAAGACTTATATAGACCATTTAAAGAAAAGAAGAAAACTAAGGCAACTGAGGCTATTAAAAATGGATTAGAGGGTCTATCTAAAGAGATTATGGCTTTTCCAGTAAATGGTAGTATTGATAATATTGCTAAAAAATACTTAAACGATAATGTTAAAAGTATAGAAGATGCTATAACAGGCGCTAAATACATAATAGCAGAAAATATAAGTGATAATGCGTCTTTTAGAAAAGTAATACGTGATAATACATATAACTTTGGTACTATAAAAAGTAAAATAAAAAAGGGTGCAAAAGACAATAATAAGACTTATGATATGTATTATGACTATGAAGAAAAAATAAAATTTATTAAACCTCATAGAATACTTGCTTTAAATAGAGGAGAAAACGAAGGAGTACTTAGTGTATCTATTTGTTATGATAAGACAAGAGTATTAAATTTCTTAGAAAAAAGACTTATAAAAAATGATAAATCATTTGTAGTAGATATAGTAAAAGAGGCTATTGAAGATTCATATAAAAGATTAATAGAGCCATCTATAGAAAGAGAAATAAGGAGTGATTTAACTCTACTTGGTGAAGATGCTGCGATAAGTAATTTTGGTAAGAATTTAGAAGCCTTATTACTTACTCCACCTATGAAAGAAAGAGTTGTACTTGCGTTTGACCCTGGATATGTAAATGGGTGTAAACTAGCAGTAATAGATAAAACAGGTAAGTATTTAGATAGTACAGTTATAAAACCATTTATAAAAAGTAGTAATGAAGAAAAAATAATAAGCGATTCTATGATTATAGTTAAGGCTTTAATAGATAAATATAATGTAGATATAATTGCTATTGGAAATGGAACTGCATCAAGAGAATCAGAGAAGTTTGTTGCTGATGTGATTAAAAAGTATAACTTAAAGTGTAAATATGTAATCGTATCTGAAGCAGGTGCTTCTATTTATAGTGTTTCTAGTGTTGCAATAGAAGAGTTTCCTAATCTAGCAGTAGAAAAAAGAAGTGCAGTTAGTATTGGAAGAAGACTACAAGACCCTTTATCAGAACTTGTCAAAATACCTCCTGAAGGTATAGGAGTAGGTCTTTATCAACACGACATCTCTTCTAAAAAGTTAAGTGATAATTTAGATTTCGTTGTAAGTAAAACTGTAAATAGTGTAGGTGTAAATGTAAATACTGCATCTCCATCACTTCTTAAATATGTATCAGGTATTACTAAAAAAAGCATAGATAAAATAATTAACTATAGAAATACTAAAGGTAAAATAAACTCTAGAAAAGAAATAGAAAAATTATTAAGTGATAAAACTTATGAACAAGCTATTGGATTTCTAAGAATAACAGATGGTGATAATATACTAGATAGAACGGGAATACATCCTGAAAGTTATAGTGTTGCAACTAACCTATTAAAAGAGCTTGATATGACTTTAAATGATGTAGGTAAGAGTGAATTAATAGAGAAGTTAGATAATATAAATTTAGAAGAATATAAAGATAAATTAAATACAGATATATATACATTAGAGGATGTAGTTAAATCTTTAAAAAGTCCAAATAGAGACCCAAGAGATGAGATGCCTCAGCCAATACTTAAAAGTGATATATTAGAACTTAAGGATTTAAAAGTTGGGATGCAACTTCAAGGTACAGTTAGGAATGTAGTAGACTTTGGTGCTTTTATAGATATTGGACTACATGAAGATGGACTTGTACATATATCAAAAATAACAGATAAATATATTAAACATCCTAGTGAAATACTAAGTGTAGGTGACATAGTAGATTGCTACGTAGATGAAATAAAACTAGATAAAAATAAAGTCTCACTTAGTTTAATAAAACCAAGTTAATTAAAGTAAGTAGTGTGATGTTATGAAAAAAATAAATTGGTATAATATGATACATATTTTTCTAATTGCAAGTGTGTTAGGTTGGGTAATAGAAAATACATTTAACTTAATAAGAACAGGAGAACTCGTTAATCCATCAGCTCTTGTAATAGGACCAATTGATATGGCATATGGTATTGGTGCATGTGTTCTTACAATTTTATTAATTGAATTTAAAAATTGTTCATATATAAAATTATTTATTATAGGATTTATAGGTGGTTCAGTACTCGAATACATAATGAGTCTTGGTATGGAACTCTTTTTAGGCTTTACAGTTTGGGATTATTCTAATTATATGTTTAATATAAATGGACGTATATGTTTATTATTCTCAATATTTTGGGGAATACTCGGAATAGTTTGGATTAAAGTGTGTTATCCATTTCTAAATGAAATAATAGAAAGAATTTCATCTAAAGCTAAAAAAAATATAGCTATAATAATAATAGTGTTTTTAATATTAGATATATTTTTTACTTTAAGCGCGGTAAATAGAGCTCATGAAAATGATAGAGGGATACCTCCTAGAAATTCTTATGAAGAGTTTTTAGATAAAACATTTAATACAGAGTATTTAAAGAAAATGTATAGTAATAATTGGAAATAAAAGGAAAAATAATTAGGGAAACCTAATTTTTTTGTAAACTTTTTTAAAACACTTGACAGGGGGGGGG
>CANRBR010000054.1 GCA_947628915.1 uncultured Bacilli bacterium
ATATAAAGTCATTTTAATATATTCATCATCTATAACACTTATATCATACTCATACTTGTTTATAGCCTCTTCTTCTAATTTTATATCACTTAAAAGCATATCTATAATATTAGTAGTATAATCTACAAAACTACCACTCCAATATGTCATAAAGTTATCTTTAAATACATATCTAGGCTCTACTCCGAGTAGTTTTATAGTCTCACCGAGTAGTTCTAGATGGTGCATCTCAACCATAGCTATCTCAGATAAAGTTTTTGAAAATATTTCACTCTCGTTAAACTTATCGAACTTCTGATATACATACTGTGTGATAGATGTAAGTTCACTATATAGTCCACTATAATCTTCAAGTAAAAGACTTGCATATTCTAAATTAGGTTTTTCTACTCTAACAAGAGGATATGGCTTATTAACTTTACAGTCCACAACATCACCTAATTAATTTTATTCAAAATATTAGTTTATATTATCATTTTCTAAATCAAGTAATTTTCTTTTTATAGAAAGTCCTCCAGCATAACCTACGAGACTCCCATTTGTTCCAATTACTCTATGACAAGGTACGATTATTGATATTGGATTATGACCAACCGCTCCACCTACTGCCTGTGAAGACATATTTTTATTAAGTATTTTAGATACTTTTTTAGCAATATCTAAATATGTTACTGTTTTTGAGTATGGTATTTCAAGTAATATATTCCATACTAACTTTCTAAAATCACTACCTATTAATTTAATAGGTAGTTCTCTTACGCTAGGATTTTCTTTATTAAAGTATCTATCCAGCCATTTAACGGCCTTATTTAATACTTCTATATTATTATTTAATATCATATTATGTGTGATTTCATTATCAAAGTTTTTTTGACCTTCTATAAAAAGTCCTACTATATTTTCTTTATCACTTACAATAACTAAATTACCTATTATAGACTTATAATTAGTATAGTAATACATTAACCTAGTTTATCTCCATTAGATACTTTCATACTAGGAGTTATTAGTACTACCCCATCTTTACTATATGTTCCAAGAACTAATACTTCAGACATAAAATCCGCTACTTGTTTTGGTTTAAAATTAACTACTGCAAGTATTTGTCTATCTATTAAATCATCTGGTTTATATAAGTCTGTTATTTGAGCAGATGATTTCTTTATACCTATCTCACTTCCAAAATCTATAAGTAATTTATAAGCAGGTCTTTTTGCTTTATCAAATACTTGTGCGTCTATTATAGTTCCTACTCTAATATCTAGTTTTAAAAAATCTTCAAATTCTGCCATAACTACTCTTCCACTTCTATTGGATTAACATGTATTACTGTTAGATATATCTCATCTAGTTTTTTATCTATTTCTTTTTCTAAATCATCTGCTATTTTATGACTTTCAAATGTAGATAAATTCCCATCAACATATATTGTAAAAGATATTTGATACTTATAACCTACTGGAGTTGAATTAAAGTGTATAACTTTTTTTATCTCACTATGTTTTTTTATTATTTCATATACTTTATTTTTAGTTTCCTCTGATATAGAAGTATCCATTAATACATTATAACTTTCTTTAAATATTTTAAGTGAAGTTATAATCATCCAAAAGGCAATAACAGAACCAACTAATCCATCAAACCAATATACTTTATTTAAAGTAAGTATACTAGATATAAGTGTACATAAAGTAATCACACAGTCATTTCTATGGTCTTTTGAATTAGCCTTTATAAGTAAATTATTATGCTTTTTAGCTAAGTTACTTGTGTATAAGTACAAACTGAATTTAACTAATATAGTTACTATACAAACTACTATTAGCCAAATAGAAAAACTTAAACTTTTATGATTAAATATAGAATTAAATGCATCTTTAAATACAAATAATCCCATTAAAATCATTGCTATACTAATAAGCATAGAATATATATATTCAGCCTTACCGTGTCCTAAATTATGGTCATCATCAGATGGAACACTCGCTATTTTATTACCTACAAATGTCATCACACTAGATATGATATCTCCTGCACTATTAAATGCATCTGCAATCATAGCCTGACTATTAGTTACAAAACCGATTAAGGATTTAATAATAAGTAAAAACAAATTACCTATAATTCCTAATATACTTGCCCTTTTAACACTTTTAAATCTTTCCATAAACACCAACCATCTATAAATTTAATGTGTTTTAATTATATCATATAAATTTATAAAAATATATATTAACTATAAATTTATGAGTATAACTCCTATAATTATTAATATACTAGCAATAACTTTTTTAAATATATTCTCTTTTTCATTAAAAAATAAATATCCCGTTATTACACTCAGTATTACAGATAAACTAGAAAGAGGCGCAACTAAAGTTAAATCACCTAAGTTATATGCGATAAGTTTTGATATCATCATGATAGATGAGCAAAATGAAGTTAAATATAAACTCATTTTATCCACACACTTATACTCATATATTATATTTTTTATCTTAACTCTTTCAAATAATAAAGTAATAACAGCTGGTATAAACATAGTAATTAATACATAGAGTGGTAAATTAAACTCATCTGAATAACTCACATCTATAATCATACCAATAGATAAAAATATATTAGAAAGTATTCCTATTAACACATATTTATCTATTTTAATTTTTCTTTTGTTATAAAATACTAATATATTACTAAAAATTATTATAAACGCACCTAATATTTTATTAAATATAATATTCTCTTTAAATAACAATATTCCAGTAATTATCATAACTACTGCTGGTATTTGTTTTATAATCATATAAGTTGATGCATCTAATCTACTTCTAGATACAGTAGATAATCTATTATTTAATGTATAGAAAATTGTTGCTAGGAATAAAAATATATAAGTATAAATATTACTAGGAAGTTTAAAATCAAATAGAGGTATAAAAAATAAACAAACTATTGATGCGATTAATTCTAATAAGATTGTGAGTGATGCACTACTAACCATATTTTTAGTAGATATTTTATAGTACTGATTATATATTATATTTAAAAAAACATATAAAGCAATATATATTTTATAATCATTTAATATAGACATATAACCACCTATATTATTATATTAAAAATATATAATTGATTTCATATGTTAATTATTTAAACTATGATGAACTGTTGGAGTAGTCATATCTATAGCTCTAAATGTATAACCGTGAGATAGTCCATACTGTATTATAGTCTCAACTGCATCTACACTAAATCCTTTTGTATCGTGTTGTAAAACAACATATGTAGAGCCGTTCCCTAATCCTTTTAATACATTGTTTACAACTCCACTAGTAGTAGTTACACTACCAGCATCTCCTCCACCAACATTCCAGTCGAAATATCTAAATCCTTTTTGTTCTACTTCTTTAGTTAATTTACTCATTATGTGAGTTCCACCGTCATATCTTCTACTTACTGTATTAGAACTTCCACCTGGAAATCTTATAATCATAGAAGTATATCCAGTTATATTTTTAACTTTCTCTTGTATTGCATATAAATCGTTGAAATATGTCTCTTCACTAGCATATATACTATAATTATGAGTATTAGAGTGTAGTCCAATAGTATGTCCTTCATTATATGCACGAAGTATCATATCCTCATAACCTTTACCATTACCAGTAACAAAGAAAGTTGCTTTTACATTGTACTTTTTTAACACATCTAAAAGTTTTGATGTATATTTACTAGGTCCATCATCAAAGGTTAAATATATGTTTTTACCACTTTGAGCTGTACCATTACTACTTTTATATACATATACTTTTCTTTTTAAAGTAGTTTCATTTTTAGATTCGTCTGATACTTTATAAGTTATGGTATACTCACCTGCAGTTTTTGTATCAACTGACCCTGTTACAACTACTTTAGATGTTATATCACCATCACAGTTATCGGATGCTTGATAGCCATATTCTTTATAACTACCACCTACATTTATATATATTGTTTTATCACCTTTTAAAGTTAATGCAGGACTTGTTTGGTCTTTTGCTATTGCATCCTTTTTTACTATAGTTTCATTTCCTGAACTGTCTTTAACACTAAATACTATTTTACCTTCTTCTAGACTTTTTGTAACTTGACTTGATAAATCTCCATCATAGTTATCTGTTGATGTTACTTTGTAATCAGGTATTATACCGTTTGGGCAGTATAAAAGTTCACTATCTTCTACTTCTATACTAGGTTTTGTTCTATCTACTACTTTAACCTTTTGTTTGTTTTTTAACTCTTTTTTGCCGTATTTATAGATATATGTTATTTCATATTCTCCAAGTTTGGTAGTATCTATCATCCCTTCTACTTCAACACTTACCTTATTACATTTAAACTTGTTGCCATAACACACATCTCCTGAAGTTTCTTTAAATTCACTACCGTATTCTATTTCTATATTGTTTTTAAATTCTTTTACATAAAATTTTTTATCTAATATTAAAAGTGTAAATAATAAGATTACCAAAACTAATACAACAATTAATGAAATAATTAGTATTTTCCTATTCCTTTTTAACTCTTTCATAACACACTCCATACTACATTTATTATTTACAAACATCTACATAATATTTATAGTTTGATACTTCTTCTAAATCTTTAAGTGTTAATTCAACTGCGCTATTTGAACTTCCACAAGCAGGATAAACTATATCAAATTTTTTTAAAGAGATATCGAGATATACATCTACGTTATCCTTTACCCCAAAAGGGCAAACTCCACCTATTTCATGACCTATTAAATCATTTACTTCTTCTTTTGGAATCATCTTTGCTTTTGTATGAAATTCACTTTTAAATTTAGAATTATCTATTTTTTTATCTCCTGCAACAACTATTAAAATTGCTTTATCATTTACTATAAAAGACAAAGACTTAGCAATCTCTTCTTCCCTGCAATTTAGTGCGATACTTGCCTCTTTTACAGTCGCACTAGAAATATCAAATTCCATTATATTTTTTTCTAATCCATATTTTTTTAAGTACTCTTTTGCATTAACAAACGACATAAACTACTCCTTATCATAATTATCTTTAAAACTTTTATAAACTCCATTTTTCTTAAATCCAAGCACACAATTAAGGTTTACATTATCGAGAGCTTTAAATATATTATTATCTATATTTTTATTTATTTTTCTTAAATCTTTAATAAGATTTTTCATCTCTAGCCTCTTGCTATCCTCTTCTTCTTTAGAACACTGTTCTGTAAATTTACATGCACAGTTTATAAATGTTAAATTATTATATCTTACCCAAGATAATATATCGTGTTCCTTAACTAAATATAAAGGTCTAATTAACTCTAATCCTTCAAAATTAGTACTGTGAAGTTTAGGCATCATAGTTTTAATTTCAGACCCATAAAACATAGATAAAAGTGTTGTCTCTATTACATCGTCAAAGTGATGTCCTAAAGCAATTTTATTACATCCTAACTCTTTAGCTTTACTATATAGGTATCCTCTTCTCATTCTAGCGCATAAATAGCAAGGACTTTTATCAACAGTGTAAACTACATCAAATATATCACTTTTAAATATTTGTATTGGTACATTTAATTTTTTAGCATTTTCTATTATTAAATTTTTATTATATTCTGTATAACCCGGATCCATTACGACATAGTAAGCATCATAATTAATTTTACTGTGTATTTTTAATTCCTGTATACATTTTGCAAGTAAAAAGGAATCTTTACCTCCACTTATGCATACCATAACTTTATCATTTTCATTTATAAGTTCGTAGTCTTTTACTGCTTTAATAAATCTACTCCAAATTTCTTTTCTATATTTTTTTATAATACTTCTTTCTATATCTTTATACTCTTCCATACTAACCACTATTAATATTATAGCACATCCTAGTTCGATTAGTTAAAATTTTTATTTAAAATAAAAAAGGAAAATTTTAACTTTCCTTTAACTTTTCAATTTCTTTAAGACTTAATCCAGTTACTTCTGATATAAAGTTTATGTCCATATTTTTCTTTAGTAGATTTTTTGCTGTAGTTAATTTTTCTTGCTCAATACCTTGTTCAATTCCTGCTTCTTTTGCATTTTCTAACTGTTCTTGTTTTACCTCTTCTTCTACATATTTATAGTGGTATAATCCTATTACATCTTCATCATCATTATACTTATCTATTCTCTTTCCTATATCTTCCATTATCTTATCACCATTACATAACTTTCTTACTTCTTCTATACTCTCAGCTCCGAAAAGCCCTAAGAATTTGGTCTTACTATCCAACTTCTTTATGTCTTTATTATAGCATGCTTCTTTGAAATATGGAATATCTATTCTTATTATTTCTATCATATCTGTTAGTTTTTTATGTGTCTCTTCTTCATATAATGC
>CANRBR010000055.1 GCA_947628915.1 uncultured Bacilli bacterium
CTTTATATCTGTTTTATTATGTATATATAAACTGTTATATCTCTCATTAATTATTTTTTTATCTATCCCTTTAATCTCACCCACAATAGTAGATATATAAAGTCCATAATTATACAAATTATTATAATTTAATATATCCATATCTAAAAGTTCGTTTATCTTTATGATAGATTCTTTTTCAGCATTATTAAATGTATAAATATTAAGTACATCTAACTGTGCCCAAATACCTATTAGATATGTAGTTGGAACAAGTTTTTCTATATTAGATAGTTCCAAGTTTTCATCTAATCCAAGTTCTTTTATGAGATTAATTCCCTTAACTCTATTAGTACTAGAAAATATTTTATCTAACTCTTCCTTTTTTCTAAAATAAGATAAGTTATTGAGTAATCCTTTATGTTTAATAATAGCCTTCTTTAAATCATCATCTAAATCAAAATCTAGTACTGTTGCAAATCTTATCGCTCTAAGAATTCTTAGGGAATCTTCATATATTTTTAAATCTGCATTACCTACAGTTTTAATTATTTTATTATTTATATCTTTTTTTCCATCTAGTAAATCTATTAAATTACCAGTTGAATCTATACACATAGTATTCATAGTAAAATCTCTTCGTTTTAAATCGTCTTCTAAATTATCTATGTATTCTATCTCTATCGGTTTTCTATTGTTTAGATATTTAATATCACGTCTAAAAGTAGTTATTTCAAATCGTTTGTTTTTATACATTAAAGTAACTGAACCATATTGTTCAGCTGGTAGTATTAAACTTCCAAATATGTTTTTTAATTCTTTAGGCGTAGCACTCGTACAAATATCGTAGTCTATACTTTCTTTACCCATATATAAATCTCTAGGATATCCTCCTACTAAATAGGCTTTAAATCCTTTATCAGTTATTTTCTTTAGTACACTTAGCATTGTTGAATTCATTTTATCACCTGTATATTTTATTCTTAAGTTTTTATTTAATCTATATATATTATACCAAACAATTTCATTTTAGCAAAGAAAAAAGCATTAGTTTAATGCTTCTTTTAATTTAGATCCAGCTTTACCTTTAACAGCAACTCTTGCAGGTATTTTAACAGTTTCACCTGTTCTTGGATTACGACCTTCTTTAGCAGCTTTCTTTTCTGCAGAGAAAGTAAAGAATCCAGTTAAAGTTACTTTTCCTTCCTTTTTTAATCCAGCAGTAACACCACTCATGAATGCATCAAGTGCACGAGTAGCATCAGCTTTTGTTAAGTTTGCTTCTTCAGCGATATAATTTACTAAATCTGTTTTAGTCATTATAGACTACCTCCCTATCTAATTAATAAGCTATCTTGCTTACAATTTAATATTACCATATTAAATTGGGGATTGCAACAATTTTTGTTAATTTTTTTTAAAATTTAGTAAAAAACTACTTATTTTTCTTTAAGTAGTCCTCTATTTTCTTAAATTCACTTGTCTTTAAGTCTGTTTCACTTAACTCTTCAAACAATTTTTTCTGCTTTCTATCCAATTTTTCAGGTATTACTACATTTATCATTACATACATATTACCTTTAGAACCGGTTCTTACATCTTCAATACCTTTACCTTTTAATCTGTGTTTATCACCTGTTTGTGCGCCTGCATCAATAGAAAGTTTCACGTTTCCATAAAGTGTAGGTATCTCTTTTTTACATCCAAGTACTGCATCAGTAATAGTTATTGGAAGTTCTAAGTATATATCATTACCGTCTCTTTCAAATAAAGGGTGTTCCTTAACTCTAAACTCTAAATACAAGTCTCCATTAGGTCCTCCATTTGAGCCACTATCACCTTTACCAGCAAGTCTAAGACGTGTTCCAGTATCAACTCCAGCAGGTATTTTAACTTCTAAATCCTTATTTTCTTTTACCTTACCAGTTCCTTTACACCTAGAACAAGTAGAATCAAAAATGTGTCCAGCACCCCTACAAGTATGACAAGTAGTTCTAGTCATAAATGTTCCAAAAAGAGTACTCTGTTCACTAGTAACAGTACCTTGTCCATGGCAAGTCGGACAAGTCTTTTCACCCTTACCACCTCTACCATCACACTCATCACACTCTTCATATACATCTAGATTTATATTCTTTTTACAACCATATACTGCATCTAAAAAGTCTAAATCTACTCTCATTATTCTATCAGAGCCTCTTGTAGGTCTAGCCTTACCACTTCTTCCTCCACCAAAATTAGCAAAGTTAGAAAATCTTGAGAAAGCACCTCCAAATGAATCTCCAAATATTTCACTAAATATATCACTGAAATCAAAGTCCGAAAAATCAAATCCAGCTCCACCATTCATCTGGTCGAATGCCGCATGACCGTATTGGTCATATTGTTTCCTTTTTGTCTCATCGCTTAAAACTGCATATGCTTCTTGTGCCTCTTTAAATTTTTCTGCAGCATCTGGTTCCTTTGATACATCCGGGTGGTACTTCTTGGCTAATTTTCTAAAGGCACTCTTTATTTCATTTTGGTCTGCATCTTTAGATACTCCTAAGATTTCATAATAATCTCTTTTATTCATACAACATTCTCCTTTTTATTTTCCAATTTGTCTTTGTTATCAACATATTCATTCCTTAGATATCTACAACATCAGTTAAACGATATTTAACATCATTAGCTTTAAGTTTCAACTGTCTAGTAATACTAGACGTTTCAAAATCTTATTCTTTTAACGACTTTTTTTAGCCAATTTAAATATTTATACAATATTTGCCATCATTAACCTCAAATTTCAACTAGTCACAATTTGTGACCGTTTCATTTCAATCATATTTTAATCTAATTTTTAGTACATTTCAATAATGTCTAGGATGTTTACTATCACTTAAAATTTCTACTATATCTATAACATTGATATTATAATTTTCACTATCTAATATTTTTGATTTCAAAGTGTGACAATTTGTCACGGTTTCATTTCCTTCTTCTTTTAGTCATTGTTTCAACTTTCTTTAGTATGATTGTTTATCCTTATTTTCTAATACAACTCTTACTATATGTATTATTATGTTCATAATATAAAGATTTCAATTTCAATTGGTGACAATTTGTCACCAGTTGATTCCACTTTTTTAATTAATCTTATACTAACTTTTTTAGTTCATCTAATTTTTCTTTAAACATTCCTAAGGCTTCTTCAATTGGCTTTGGAGTAGTCATATCAACTCCAACTTTCTTAAGAATATTAAGTGGATAATCCTTCCCACCACTACTTAAAAATTCTAAATATGCATCACGTGTTTTAGTGTCACCTTTTAATATACGACTAGCTATTGAAAGTGCACTAGATAGTCCAGTTGCGTACTTATACACATAAAATGGTGTATAAAAATGTGGAATTCTTGACCATTCGTATTTAATATCTTCATCACTAACAACACTATCTCCATAATATAGTTTATTTAAATCGTAGTATGTGTTTGATATCTCTTCTTCTGTTAAAGGTATTCCTTCTTGTTCTTTTTCGTGCATTAACATTTCAAACTCTGCAAACATAGTTTGTCTATATATAGTAGTTCTAACAGTATCTAAAAACTCAGTTAAATAAAATATTTTATCTTCCTTAGTTTTAGCATTTTTATACATATAATCGTTTATTATAACCTCGTTTACAGTAGATGCAATCTCTGCTAAAAATATAGGATAGTTAGAATCTACATAGTTTTGGTTTTGATGTGAATAATATGAGTGCATTGAGTGTCCTAGCTCATGCCCCATAGTACTAACTGCATCACTAGTATCGTTATAATTAAGGAGTAAATATGGACAAGAATCATAACAACCCCAAGAGTATGCACCTGATTTTTTACCACTTGATGGGTATATATCTATCCATTTTTCATCAAATGCTTTATTTAAATCTTCTAGATATTTATCTCCTAAAGGTTTTAAAGCCTCAAAAAGAATATCTTTTCCCTTTTCAAAAGGAATAGAATCGTTATTAGACTCTACTAAATCTACATAAATATCATACATATGGAGTTTATCAAGTCCAAGCATTTTAGCTCTTAAATCCATATATTCATATATTAAATTCATATTTTTATGTACTGTATCTATTAAATTTTTATATACATCAATACTTATATCATCGTCAAATAAACTTCTCTCTAGAGTTGATTTAAATCTCTTTACATTTGTTACAAAAGCGGATTCCTTAATCTCACCTACAAGAAGTGAAGATAGTGTATTTTTTAACTTTTTATAGTAATTATACATAGCATGAAAAGCAGACTCCCTAACAGCTCTATCTTTACTTTTCATGAATGTTATATAATTACTTGATGTTAGTTTTACACTTTCTCCTTTATCATTTTTTACATAACCTAAGTCTATATCTGCATTATTTATACTATTAAATGCATCCGCACAGTTACCAAATGAGTTGAGTGCTTTTGTAAATATTTCTTCTTCATTTAATTTTAATGAATGAGGTTTATATCTAAATATCTGTTCTAAGTAGAATTTATATTCTTTAAGTTTACTATTTTCATCTATATATTTTAATACTGTATCATAAGAACTTTCTAACATTTCAGGTTCTATAAATGAATACTTTTCATTTAATGATTCACTTAGTTTCTCTATTTTCATCATAAGTGATTTACTTTTATTATTTTTAGTATCTACATCAAAACTCATTTTAGAATATACATATAGTTTACTTATTAATCTATCCTGCTTTTCTGTTAGTTTTAAAAATTCGTATAAACTATCACCACTATCCATTATGTGAGTTTTAAAGTCAAGTATTTTAGGGGTTAGTTCATTTACTTTTTTTATATCCGATTCTACTTCATTATTATCTTTATACATCTTAGATAAATCCCATTTAAATTTATTAGGTACTTCTTCTCTAGTATTATATTCCATATTCTCTCCTTAATCTAAGAAGTTCTAGTTACCTAGAACTTCTCTTATTTTTCTTCGTAATCTGCGTCCATTACATCGTCTTTTTTAGATTTTTTAGACTTTTTGTCTTCTTTTTCTTCTTTGTCTTCTTCTTTATTTTCTTCTTGTGCTTGTTTTGCAGCTTCTTCGTATACTTTAGTTGCAAGAGCCATAGCAGATTCATTTAATTTTTCAGTCTTAGATTTAATATCATCAATGTCATCTTTTTCTAAAGCTTCTTTTAAATCTTTGATCTGTTCTTCTGCTTTTTCTTTATCTTTAGAATCAACTTTATCTCCTAAGTCTTTAATAGCCTTTTCAGTTGCGAAAATCATTTGTTCTGCTTCATTTCTAGCGTCTGCTTCATTCTTTCTTTTTTCATCAGCCTCACGGTTTTCTTCAGCCTCTTTAACCATCTTATCTATTTCATCATCACTTAAATTAGTTGAAGATGTAATAGTAATAGATTGTTCCTTTTTAGTTCCTAAATCTTTTGCTTTAACATTTACTATACCGTTTGCATCTATATCAAATGTAACTTCTATTTGAGGTACTCCCCTTGGAGCTGGTGGGATATTTGTAAGTTGGAAGTTTCCAAGTGTCTTGTTATCTGCAGCCATTGGTCTTTCACCTTGTAAAATGTGAATATCAACAGCAGGTTGATTATCAGCAGCAGTTGAGAATACTTGTGACTTGCTAGTTGGAATAGTTGTATTTCTTGGAATTAATACAGTACAAATTCCACCTAAAGTCTCTATACCAAGAGATAGAGGTGTTACATCAAGAAGTACTATATCGTTTACTTCTCCTGTTAAAACTCCACCTTGTATAGCAGCACCCATAGCAACAACTTCATCAGGATTAACTCCTTTTGATGGTTCTTTTCCAAGTTCTTTTTTAACTAATTCTTGAACACATGGTATACGTGTAGAACCACCTACTAATATTACTTTATCTATATCTTTAGCAGTTAACTTAGCATCTTTTAATGCTTTTCTAACTGGTTCAAGTGTAGAATCAACTAAATCACTAGTTAAACTTTCAAATTTAGCACGCGTCAAAGTTGTTTCATAGTTTAAATCAGCAGTAATAAATGGTAGACTAATCTCTGTTGAAGTAACATTAGATAAAGTCTTTTTAGCTTTTTCAGCCTCTTCTTTAATTCTTTGTAAAGCCATCTTATT
>CANRBR010000056.1 GCA_947628915.1 uncultured Bacilli bacterium
TATACACACCCAGCTTTTGATTTTGGTGGAGAAGAGTTATCAGGAATATGGGTAGGAAAGTTTGAAACGACAGGAAATGGAGATAATCCAACAATACTTCCAAATCAGACATCATTAAGAGGTCAAAATCTAAATAAAGATTTTCTTACTGCGCAAAAATTTAATAATAAAATAAGTGGAGATTCACATATGATGAAGAATAGTGAATGGGGAGCAGCAGCATACCTATCACATTCAAAATATGGAAAAGATGGAGAAGTATATATAAATAACTGTAGTAATTATATAACAGGGATAGGAGCAGAAACTGCAAGTGCACAACAGTCAAATGTTACATGTACAGCTGAAAGCAACAAATATAATGGAGCAATTGGAGTAAATGCATCAACAACAGGAAACGTATATGGAGTATATGATATGAGTGGTGGTGCGTTTGAATACGTAATGGGAAATTATGACGATAACGTTGGTTTATCAACTTTTTCTTCAATGCCAAAAGCACCATATTATGATAAATATAAAGCAACTGATGCAGCAAGTTGTGGTGACAGTTGTAAAGGACATGCTTTAGGAGAAACTAGTGGTTGGTATGGAGATACTTCAAGTTTCGTTTCTTCGAGTGCTCCATGGTTCGCTCGTGGTGGCTATTGTCTTGGTAAGTCTGGAGCAGGTATTTTCTATTTCCTTCGCAACCAGGGCTATGGTGCCAATGACAATACGTTTCGTTTTGTTTTGGTCCCAACTAAGGTTAGTTGAACTTACTTTGTATCAAGTAAAATAAAGTCAATATATGTTATTAATTACAATATTTTGTAAAATTATATGTAAAATGTAATAATTTGTCGTATAAAACTTCCAAAAAAGTATTCATTATTAGTATTATTTGTGTTATAGTGGGATTGTTGCGTTTTTAAAGATAGAAAAGGGGACAATATGACAATAAATAAAAATGTAGAAAAAGTATTATGGATGTTTTCAGTAATGTTCATAACATACTTACTTGTAGGAAGTTTTATTGTTAGTAGAAATATTTTAGATATTGTATATTTAGTAATACTTTATACAACTATAATTATTATTAAATTTGCAAATAGAAGTTAGAAAAATTATATCAAATGTGATATAATTTTTTTGGTGATATTATGCTTATAGATACACATTGTCATTTATCTTGTGATGATGAAGTTATAAAAGATAAAAATATTATTATGATTGCAAGTGGATGCGATGATAAAACTAATAAAGAAGTATTAGAGTTAATAAAAAAATATGATAATGTTTATGGCACACTCGGAATACATCCTGAGGAAGTAGATAGTATAACAGATGATAGTTTTAAACTTATAGAGGATAATATAAATAATAAAAAAATAGTTGCTATAGGTGAGATAGGTCTAGATTATTACTGGACTAAAGATAATATAGAAAAACAAAAAGAAGTATTAGAACATCAAATAAAGCTAGCAGAGAAATATAAAAAACCGGTTGTTATACATTCTAGGGATGCTATTAAAGATACATATGATATATTAAAGAAATATAAGGTAAAAGGAGTTATACACTGCTTTTCATCTAGTTTAGAAATGGCTCGTGAGTTTATAAAACTGGGATTTAAAATAGGGGTAGGTGGAACTCTTACTTTTAAAAACTCTAAGAAATTACAGGATATAGTTAGTAGTCTAGATTTAAGTGACATAGTACTTGAAACTGATAGTCCGTATCTAACACCCGAACCACATAGAGGTGAAAAGAATAAACCTAGCAATGTATACTATGTTGCTTTAAAGGTTGCTGAACTTAAAAATATAAGTGTTGATGAAGTACTAAGTATTACAAATAAGAATGCTTTTGAGATATTTGACTTAATCGATTAAAAATGGTATAATTTTATTACTGTTGATAGAGGTGATAAAATGACTAAAAAGGTAAAATATTCACTAGTATTATCAATTATAGTAATGGTAACTATTGTAACAGTTACAATACTAAATACAGGAACTACGATTTATAACAATGTAGGAGATATGACTGCTACAATAATAAATGAAGTAGAGCCTTATGATACAGATTATGTATACAATGATTCTATACCTTCTACTGCAGATAAATTGGTCTTAGAAGAAGGAGTTAATGGTCTTGATTATACATATGATGGTCTTGTTTATGTACATTTAAGTGATAAAAAAAATGAGGTTGTACAAGTTGGAACAGGTAGGGAAGGCGAGTACTCTGGAAGACTTACAGGATATGGTCCTGATTGTCCTGGTTGTAGTAAAGTTGGAAATGTTGCCTGTAGAACTAAAAGTGGTACAAATCATAGTTTAATAAATGATGGACTTTACTATAGAGATGATTTATATGGAGATGTTAGAATACTTGCCGCAGATAATGGCGCTTTTCCATGTGGTACAATAGTTAAAGTAAACAACGGTTCATTAAAAGAATTTTATGGAATAGTTTTAGATAGTGGTTCTACTATGAGAAATGCTTGGAGCGAAGGTGTAGTTTGGATGGACTTAGCATTCTCTTCTCAAGCAGAAGCTAGAACTGGTGGAGCGACTAGTTCAAATACAAAATTTAGTGTACAAAGATGGGGTTGGTAATCCCATTTTTATTTAGGAGGATGTAATGCAGTATTCAATAAATAGTTTTAAAGAGAAGATGGATAAATATAATTTCAATTTAAAAAAGATGTATGGACAAAACTTTATAATAGATGAGAATACTATAAATAAAATAATAGATAGTTCAGATATTGATAAAGATACACTTGTTATAGAAATAGGTCCAGGTGCTGGGTCTTTAACCTATAAACTATCTAAGTGTGCAAAAAATGTAATTTGCTATGAAATAGATACAACTTTAAAAGAATTGCTCATGGATAATTTAAATGGGTGTGATAATGTAGAGGTTATATATAAAGACTTTTTAAAGACAGATGTTGAAAGCGATATAAAAAAGTACAGTTATAAAAAACTATATGTAGTTGCTAATCTACCATATTATATAACTACTCCTATAATAATGAAATTTATAGAGGATAATATAGATGTAGATAAGATAGTTGTAATGGTTCAAAAAGAAGTTGGAGATAGATTTAAAGCAATTCCTAATACAAAGGACTATAATTCTTTATCTGTATATTTAAATTATTACTTTGATGTAAAAAAACTTTTAGATGTATCAAGAAATGTATTTATGCCTAAACCTAATGTAGATAGTATAGTAATAGAATTTAAAAAGAAAGATAACAAGTATGAACTTAAAGATGAAAAGTTATTCTTTGATTTAGTTAGAGATTCGTTTAAACAAAAAAGGAAGACTTTAAAAAACAATTTAAAAAATTATGATTTAACAAAGGTAGAAGAAGTATTAAAAAAATATAATTTAGATTTAAGTGTAAGAGCAGAGCAAATAAGAATTGAAATATTTGTAGATATTGCAAATAATATTTAACATCTATTAAAAATATAGTATAATAGACGAGGTGATTAAATGCAAAAGAAAGTTGTAGTATTAGGTGGAGGGACAGGTATGTCTAATCTACTTAGAGGTTTAAAACAATATCCACTTGATATAACTGCTATTGTAACTGTTTGTGATGATGGAAAAAGTACAGGAATATTAAGAGAAGAATTTAATATCCCTGCTGTTGGTGATATAAGAAGAGTTCTTGTCTCACTATCTGAGACTGAACCACTTGTTATGGATTTATTTAATTATAGATTTAATACAACTAGTGATTTATCTGGACATACAGTAGGTAATTTACTTTTAACTGCTGCAAGTGAGATTAGAGGTAACTTATCCGATGGAATAGAGGCTTTAAGTAAAGTTTTAAATTTGAAAGGTAAAGTAGTACCTCTAACAGAAGATAATGTAACTTTAATGGCTAAATTAGAAGATGGTACTGTAATAGAGGGAGAACACAATATAACTTTAAGGGAGAATAAATCTAAAATAGAGAGTTTATATTATAAAGAAGAAGCAATTCCAACAAAAGAAGCATTAAAGGCCATAAGAGAAGCGGATTTAATAGTTTTAAGTATGGGTAGCTTGTTTACTAGTATCATACCTAATTTACTTATAGAAGACGTTATTAAAGAGATAGAAAAGAGTAAAGCTAAAATAATGTATGTTTGTAACATGATGACTCAACCTGGAGAGACAGATGATTTTACAGTAACAGACCATGTAAAAATATTAAATAAGTACCTAGGTAATAGGCATGTAGATATAGTTTTAGCCAACACTGGAGTAATAGATAGCAAAATGGCTAAGTTCTATGAAACAGAAGAGCAAAAGGACCCAGTAGTATTTGATAAAGAGAATTTTGATAAATTAGATTTACAAGTAATAGATGATGATTTTACATATGTAACTAAAAATAATTTATTAAGACATGACAATATAAAACTAGGATTCCATATATTTTATTATTTAATGAAGAAGTAGGTGGTACTATGTCTTTTACTAGTGTAGTAAAAAACGAATTAAGCAAATTAGAATTAGAGAAAATAGAGGCGATTACAGAACTTTCTGCTATTTTAAAAAATAGTGCGATAATAAAAGAAAGTATTAAAATAACTACTGAAAACTCTAGTGTTGCAAGACATATATTTAACCTAATTAAGACACTTTATAATATAAGTCCTAAAATAACTGTAAGAAGAGGATATAACTACAATAAAAATTATGTGTATATCTTAGAGATAAAAGAAAAAAAAGATGCAATAATAAGTGACCTTAGTCTAGATAAAAATATACCAGATAGTTATATATTAGATGATGATATACTTACTCGTATTTATTTAAGAGGAGTGTTTATATCTAGTGGGAGTGTAAACGACCCAAAAAAGTCTAGATATCATCTAGAGTTTATGTTAGATAATTTAGAGTATGCAGAGTTTATAAAAGATAAGTTAAATTTATATGATTTAAACAGTAAAGTAATTAAAAAAGATAACAGATATATGGTTTATGTTAAAGAAGCAGAAAAGATAGGAGACTTTCTTAGAATGGTAAATGCTATACAAGCACTTCTTTATTTTGAAGATATAAGAATATATAGAGACCATAAAAATATGACTAATAGACTTAATAACTGTGAACAGGCAAATGTAGATAAGATTATTGAAACTGCTTTAAGTCAAGTAAAAGATATAGAATTAATAGAAAGTATTGGTGGCATGGATTTACTAGATGATAAAATTAAAATTGCTGCTATATATAGGATGAAATATAGGGAGGCATCACTCCAAGAATTAAGTGAGATTATTACTTTAGAAACAGGTATGTCTATTACTAAGTCTGGACTACACCACAGATTTAAAAAGATAAGAGAACTTGCAGATAGGATAAGAAATAAGGAATGATAATATGATAGAAAATATTGAATGTTTAGGACATAGTACTATAAAAATAAATGGAGATAAAATAATTTATATAGACCCATTTAATATAAAGGAAAATTATAATGATGCAGATATTATATTTATAACTCATAGTCATTATGACCATTTTTCTAAGGAAGACATATTAAAGTTGAAAAAAGATAGTACTAAAATAATAGTACCTGAGGATTTATATAGTGAGGTTACAAGTATGGGCTTTAGTGATATAATGACAGTACTTCCAAATAATAGTTATAGTATAGATAATATAAAGTTTAGAACTATTCCTGCTCATAATACTAATAAAAACTTTCATCCAAAAGAAAATAATTGGGTTGGGTATATAATAGATATAAATGATTTAAAATACTATATTGCAGGAGATACAGATATAACAATAGAAAATAAAGAAGTAGTGTGTGATATCGCATTCTTGCCAATAGGTGGAGTATATACTATGGACTATATAGAGGCTGCGAAACTTGCAAATATAATAAACCCTAAAGTAGTTATTCCAATACACTATGGCAGTATTGTTGGTACTAAAGATGATGCATTAAAGTTTAAAGAACTTATAGATAGTGGGATTGAGTGCAAAATAATGTTTTAAAAGGGGCTGTTCGGAAATTAAGTGATTGATTTATAATCAGTCTCTTTTTTTATTATGTATAATTATTAAATCAA
>CANRBR010000057.1 GCA_947628915.1 uncultured Bacilli bacterium
TGCTGCTATGATTGCAAGTGCTGGATACTTTGCCTATAAAAAAGGTATAAAAGCAGATTTAGATTTGAAAGCTGAGGCAACCGTTAGTTTATTTTAAAAAGTTAATAAAAAGTATTGACAAAAAGGCAAAAAAAATATATAATCAATACATATGGAAAAGGAAAGAGATGTATCCACATCCACCCGATTGCTTAAGTGATGGGTAAATGCCTAAAGATTTTAAATTTGTAGGTTAAGTGGATACTATTAGTGTCTACTTTTTTCATGGTATAAGATATTGGAGGTGTTTGTTATCGCAAACAAAGAAAAAGATTTGTTTATAAATGAACAAATTAGAGCTAAAGAAGTTATGGTTATAGGTCCAAATGGTGAACAATTAGGTATCAAATCTATTAATGATGCGCTTACTCTTGCAACCTATGCAGGTTTCGATCTTGTAATGATTAGTCCAGGAGCTAATCCGCCTGTTTGTAAGGTTATGGATTACAATAAATTTAAATATCAAAACAAGAAGAAACAAAAAGAAAATATAAAAAAGCAAAGAGAAGCCAATTTAGAGATGAAAGAATACCGTTTATCTGTTACAATTGATATACACGACTTTAATACGCGTGTAAATAACTCAAGTAAGTATTTAGAAAAAGGTCATAAAGTTAAAGCATCAATACGCTTTAAAGGTAGAGAAATGGCTCATACTGAGTTAGGACGCGATGTTTTATTGAGGTTTGCAGATGCACTATCAAATGTTGCAGATATTGAACAAAAACCAATTTTGGATGGAAGAAACATGACTATGATACTTATGCCAAAAAAAGAAAAATAGGAGGAATTTATGCCAAAATTAAAAACACATAAGGGTACTAAAAAAGTACTAAACGTAAGAAATAGTGGTTCTATTAAAATAGGACATCCAGGTACTAGACATAATACTGGAAAAAAGAATGCTGCTTCAAATAGAAGCGGAAGAAGTGCGTCAACTTTAAGTAAAGCAGATGCAAATAGATTCAAAAAAGTACAATTTTAAACTAAGAAGGAGGATACATTATGGCAAGAGTTAAAGGTGGAAATATCCACAAAAATAGAAGAAAAAAAGTTTTAAAATTATCTAAGGGATATTTTGGAAGTAAGCATAAACTTTATAAAACAGCTAAAGAACAAGTTATGCATTCACTTAAATATTCTTATAGAGATAGAAGACAAAATAAAAGAGATATGCGTAAATTATGGATTACAAGAATTAATGCAGCATGTCGCATGAATGACATTAGTTATTCTAAATTTATTTCAGGCTTAAATAAAGCAGGAGTAGAAATAAATAGAAAAATGTTAAGTGAGGTTGCAATAGATGACCCTAAGGCATTTACTAATTTAGTTAATGTTGCAAAAGCAGGACTTGAAGGTAAAACAATTAAGCAAGAAGTTAAAGTTGAAACTAAAAAGGTAGAGGCAAAGGCTGAGACTAAAGTTGAAACTAAGAAAGAAGATAAAAAGAGTACTGCAAAAGAGACTAAAGAAGATTTATCTAAATTAACAGTTGCAGAACTTAAAAAATTAGCTAAAGAGAAGAATGTTGAAGGATATTCAACAATGAAAAAAGCAGAATTATTAGAAGCACTAAAATAATCCTAGAGATTATTTTTTGCTATAAAAAAAATAGTAAAACAAGGAGATAACATGTTATTAATAAACGAATTTTTAAAAAACATAGAAATATATGATAGTACAAAAGAAAGATTAAGAGAAATTTGGAAGGAAATTGATGAATATATTGATAGACTTTCTTGTTATTCAGTTGATGCACAAAATATTTTTCTTGAAGATTATTTAATAAAAGAAATAGTTGCATCAGATAATATAGAAAATGAGTTATATTCTTCAAGTATTATAAAGTTATATAATAGTGACTTTTTTATGCAAAACAAAATTGATTCAAATTTCTTAAAAATGTTGAATAAAGCAGTAAGAGAAAACGATAAAATATTAACTAAAGATGAATTTGAAAGAATAAGAAAAGAGAAAAATAAAGATATAACATATTCTGAATATTTAGAGAATATAAAAAACGATTTAGAAGGTAATTTTAGAACTGAAATGGTTTGGATAGGAAACGGTAATGAAGGAATAGAAAATGCTTTTCATGTTCCTCCAAAACCAGAAGAAATACAAGGGTATATTAATGACTTTCTTGAATTTTATAATAACGATAGTAATAATGAAAATTTAAATGATCCAATAGTAAAGGCAGCTTTAATACATATAATATTAATAAAAATTCATCCGTTTGCTAATGGCAATGGAAGAGTTGCCAGATTATTACTAAATCGATATTTAACAAGTAAAATAAATCAAAAAAATAATACATCAAATTACTATCCATATATAAATTTATCAAAGAGTTTTGATTTAAGCAGATTATCTTATTTTAAAAAACAAAATGATATAATATTTAAAGAAGATGTGGATAATAACGACGCTATTAACAATTGGATAAAATATAATATAATAGCTATTGAAGAACAGTTGTATTTTTTAAATAGTAGATTAGATAATTATGAACCTTTATTGATGAGCGATGATAAAATTTATCATATGTAATTGAAAAAAATACATTATCGTGATATACTTATTAAGTACGATAGAGGTGGTTTTATGTATTTAGATGCAGTAATTATTGTAGCGTTAATAATATTTGCATTCTGTTGGTTTAGAACATTTTCTAAAACTGTTTATGCAGTTGCTATTATAGATATATTTTTAAGACTTTTATATTATATATCTGCAAATATTGGAATAAAAGGATTTCATTCATGGGTAGTAAGTATATTCCCATCATCAATACCAGATTTACTTGATAATTATATGAATGGAATATTACTTACAGTATTTATGTGGATATATGTAGGACTTATGGTAATATTTTTATTCTATGTAACAAGAACATTTATAAGAAAAAAATAGTCATAAAATTTTATGGCTTTTTGTTTACAATTGAATATCTTGCAAAATAGTTACTTTTGTGATATATTTATGGTGGGTGATGGTATGACAAAGAAACAAGATGCAGTAGATTTAATGAAAAAAGTTATGACTGGTGAAAGTTACTTAACATATAAAGAAATTGCACATATTACTGGATACCATGAAAAATATTTATTAAAGTTAAAGAAAGAGTTAGAAAATGGAACTTTATCTTTAACACACGGTAATAAAAATAGAAAACCCATAAATACAATATCAGAAGAAGAAAAGGAATACATAATAAATTTATATAAAAGAAGTAATACGACTATAAGAAAATTTTGTAAGTTTTATGCAAAGAGAAGTTACTCTTGTATATGGCATGTTTTAAAAGATGCAGGTCTTATATAACCTGTTTTTTTATTTGTCATATAATACTCTAGAGGTGTATTCATGTATTTAAACAGTATAAATAAAAATGAATATTATGTAGTAGATAAAATTAGTGCAGATGAAAAAATAAAAAGAAGATTATATGATATCGGACTTTCTTGTGGGACTAAAGTAAAACTGCTTTTAAATAGTCCATCTAAAAGAATTAAAGCATATTTAATCAGGGATTCAATTATTGCAATAAGAAATATAGATGCCTCTAAGATAGAGGTGAAAGAGTTAAATGATTAAAATCGCACTAATAGGAAACCCTAATGTAGGTAAAAGTACACTTTTCAATGAATTAACTGGTATGCATCAACACACCGGTAACTGGACTGGTAAAACTGTTGGAAGTGCGGTTGGTACTAAAAAATATAAAGGAGAGGTTATAGAATTTTACGACTTGCCTGGTACTTATTCACTAATCCCACACTCAGAAGAAGAGCGTGTTACTAGTGACTTTGTAATAAGTAAAGATTATGATATCGCACTTGTAGTATGTGACCCTTTGTGTTTAGAGAGAAACTTAAATTTAGTTATGCAGACACTAGAAGTAACTGATAGTGTAATTGTGTGCATAAATTTACTAGATGAGGCTAAAAAGAACAATGTAGATATAGACATTAATAAGTTATCCACATACTTAGGGACTAAAGTAGTAGGTATAAGCGCAAGAAAAAGGGAAGGAATTGATGATTTATTAGACGCTATACTAAGTTATCCACACACTTCTTTTAAATTTACATACGAAGATAAGGTAGAAGAGTGCATAAATATTATTTATGAACATACAAAAAGCAAATTTGAAGCAATAAAACTAATAACCTGTAAAGATACAGATAATCCTATAATAAAAGAGAAAATTAATCAAATAAATTCATACTTAAACGAATCAAATATTAATTTTAACGACTCTGTTATGAACAGAATACTATTAGAATGTGAAAATATAAACAAACTTGTAGTAAGTAAAAAAAGAAACAATAAAAAATTAAAATTAGATAGAATACTTACAAATAAATTAACTGGAATACCTATTATGATTATAATGCTTATGGCTTTATTTTGGATATCGATAGTAGGTGCGAATTATCCATCTGACTTACTTTTTAAATTATTTGTAAGTGTTGGTGATTATCTAAAAGAATTTTGTATAAATATAAATATACCTAGTATTATATATTTGCCACTTTTAGATGGTGTTTATAAGGTCCTAACTTGGGTAGTTGCGGTAATGCTTCCCCCTATGGCTATATTTTTCCCCCTATTTACTTTACTTGAAGACTTTGGAATATTACCCAGAATTGCATTTAATTTAGACGGGTATTTTGAAAAGAATGGTAGTTGCGGTAAACAAGCTCTTACTATGTGTATGGGAATAGGGTGTAATGCAGTAGGGGTAACGGGTGCAAGAATTATAGATTCTAAAAGAGAAAGATTACTTGCAATACTTACTAATTCATTTATACCTTGTAATGGTAGATTTCCAACACTAATTATGATGTTTACAATGTTTTTTGCAGTAACAGGAAATACTATTTTAAATACTACTATAAATGTATTTTTACTAACGCTTTTAATAATAATATCTATACTTATTACATTTTTAATATCAAAAATATTATCTAAAACTTTACTAAAAGGAGAAAATACTTTCTTTATATTAGAACTACCTCCATATAGAAAACCTCAGATAGCAAAAGTACTTGTAAGATCACTAGTTGATAGAACACTCAAAATATTACTTAGAGCAGTAGTAATTGCAGCTCCAACAGGACTTATTATTTGGTTACTTACTAATATAAATATAGATGGCTCTAGTATAATAAGTATAATATCTAATTTCTTAAATAATTTTGGATTAATACTTGGACTTGATGGAGTAATACTTACTGCATTTATACTTGGATTTCCAGCAAATGAAATAGTACTTCCTATAATAATAATGACATACTTATCTTCTAATGTAATGCTTGATATAAACGATTTATCTCTTATACAGGATTTGTTTATACAAAATGGTTGGACTATTATAACTGCAATATGTATGATTATATTTATATTATTCCACTATCCTTGTTCTACTACAATGATTACGATATATAAGGAAACTAAAAGTATAAAATGGACTATATTATCATTTATCATTCCACTTTTAATAGGTATTACTTTATGCATGATAGTTAATTTTATTGGAATGTTGTTATAAAAGATGTTTATCATCTTTTTTCTTTAAACAATTTACAATATTGTTTCTGTATGATATAATTTTTTTAGAAATTATAAGGTGATAGTATGGTTAAAGAAAGAAAATCTAATATAGAGTTACTTAGAATTATTGCGATATTATTTATAATAAGCTTTCATTATGTTTTTTACAGTGGTTATGTATTTGACTCATTAAATTATAATTCCTTTGTAGTAAAAACCTTCTATTATTTTGGCGAATTAGGCGTAAACTTATTTATTTTAATAACTGGTTATTTTATGGTAAAAGGCAAATTCTCTATGAAAAAGCTTATTAAATTAATCTTAGAAGTTAATTTTTACTATATAATAACTTACGTCGTTGCTGAAATTGTATGGGGGGGGG
>CANRBR010000058.1 GCA_947628915.1 uncultured Bacilli bacterium
TTGATTTAATAATTATACATAATAAAAAAAGAGACTGATTATAAATCAATCACTTAATTTCCGAACAGCCCCTTTTAGTTACTGTATTTACAATTTTTATTAACTTTGTTAATATAGTGTTATAGGTGGTTTTATGAATTTCAACTCTGATGAAAAATTAAAGTCTTTTTTAAAAAACGAATCTAAAAGACTTGGTATATCTATAACTAATACTTATACAACCTATTTTTCTAGAATACTTTTAGAGAGAATAAGTAAAATTAGTTATAAGGAACTATATGTAAAAGGAAGTTTTTCTTTAATAACTCATTTAAATCAAATTATTAGACCAGTAACAGATATAGATTTAGTATCAACTGAGTATCATAACAATCCCTTGATAACTCTTTATCAAGCGATGTACGATACAAATGGAGATTTGTTTTATGAACTAAATGATATTCCAAAACAAACAAGTACGGGTATTTATAAGATACATACAACTGCTATATTTGGTAAGATTAAACATCCTATTTCAATAGACTTTCAGGAGTTATCTCATACTATTTATGAGAAAGACTATGAAAGAGTAGAACCTATATTTAAAGGTGATAGTCCTTTTTATATCTATACTCCATCATATGAGGAACACTTTGCAGAAAAACTGTGTATAGTTATTGAAAGTAATAAAGAAGATGTATTAAATACTAGAGTAAAAGATTTCTATGATATATATAAACTATATGGTGGGAAATACGATAAAGATAGGTTATTATATTTCTTTTATAGAATGTTAACTGATAGAGGTAAAATAAGTTTAGATGAGGTATCTAGTGATTTTCTTAACGATGATTATATAAAAAGACATTTGAATATGTGGAATTCTATGAGTAAGAAGTATGAATTTTTAGATAAGGATATAAAATTTAGAGATGATCTTTATTTAACAAAAGGATTATTAGATGAACAAATAGAGAATAAAGATAAAGTTAAATTACTTAAAATTCATTTAAGATAATTTAGCTTTTTTCTTGTTATAAAAATAATTTTGTTATATAATATATCTAGAATAAAAGGAGGACTTATGGATAAAGTATTAAGTGAAGATTTGGCTTTAAAAATGGATGCATATTTTAGAGCAGCAAATTATTTATCAGTAGGACAGTTATATCTACTTGATAATCCGCTTCTAACTAGACCACTAGAAGAGAAAGATATAAAAAGAAAGATAGTAGGGCATTGGGGAACAGTACCAACGCAAAATTTTATATATACACATTTAAATAGAGTTATTAATAAATATGATTTAAATATGATATATGTATCTGGTCCAGGACATGGAGGGAACTCAATTGTATCTAACGTTTATTTAGAGGGCTCTTATTCAGAGGTTTATCCTAATATAACAGAAGATAGAGAAGGAATGCAAAAACTATTTAAACAGTTTTCATTTCCAGGAGGTATTTCAAGCCATGTCGCACCAGAAACTCCAGGTTCTATAAATGAAGGTGGAGAACTTGGATATAGTTTAGCGCATTCATTTGGAGCAGTTTTAGATAATCCTGATTTGATAGTTGCATGTGTTGTTGGAGATGGAGAGGCAGAAACAGGACCTCTTGCAACTTCATGGCATTTAAATAAATTTATAAATCCTAAAACAGATGGAGTAGTATTACCTATACTTAACTTAAACGGATATAAAATATCTAATCCAACTGTATTTTCTAGAATATCTAAAGAAGAGTTAAAGTTCTTCTTCTATGGTTGTGGATATGTACCTATTTATGTAGAAATAGATGAGTCTTTAAGTGTTTATGATAGACATGAGGTTATGGCAGAAGCACTAGAACAGGCTATTTCTATGATTAAACAAATTAAGACTAGTAATAGTGATAAAAGACCGTTATGGCCTATGATAATACTTAAAACTCCTAAAGGATGGACAGGACCTAAAGTAGTAAACGGTTCTAAGATAGAGGGAACATTTAGGGCACACCAAGTACCAATCACAATAGATACTAAAGAGGATATAAAGATACTTGAGTCTTGGATGAAAAGTTACAGGCCTGAAGAATTATTTGACAAGAATGGAACTTTAATCAAAGAGTTAAAAGAATTATGTCCTAAAGGAAATAGAAGAATGGGCTCTAATCCAGTTACTAATGGAGGATTACTCTTAAAAGAGTTACGAGTTCCTGATTTTAGAAATTATGCAGTAGATGTAAAATCACCTGGGTCAATAGAAATACAAGATATGATAGAACTTGGTAAATTTGTAAGAGATATAATAAAGGATAACGAAGATAATAAAAACTTTAGAGTATTTGGACCAGATGAGGCAATGTCTAATAGACTTAAATATATATTTGAAGAGACTAATAGACAATTTTTAGGTGAGAAAAGTAACGATGATGAGTTTATAAGCGATAACGGTAGAGTAATAGATTCTATGCTTTCAGAACACATCTGTGAAGGAATGCTAGAAGGATACTTGCTTACAGGAAGACATGGTTTCTTTAATTCATATGAGGCGTTTATTAGAATAGTTGATTCTATGACTAGTCAACATGCTAAATGGTTAAAAGTAACAAGTGAACTTTCTTGGAGAAAAGAAATTGCTTCATTAAATTATGTATTAACATCACATGTTTGGCAGCAGGACCACAACGGTTATACACATCAAGACCCTGGATTTTTAAACCATTTAGTTACTAAGAAATCAGATATAGTTAGAATGTACTTACCTCCAGATGCGAACTGTTTACTATCTGTATTTGACCACTGTATAAGAAGTAAAAATTATATAAATGTAATTGTTGCATCAAAACACCCACGTCCTCAGTGGCTTACAATGGACCAAGCAGTTAAACATTGTACAAACGGAATTGGTATTTGGGATTGGGCAAGTAGTGATCAAAATAGTGAACCAGACCTTGTTATGGCATGTGCAGGAGACACTCCAACTTTAGAAGCACTTGCTGCAACAACAATACTAAAAGAAAACTTTCCAGAGTTAAAGATAAGATTTGTAAATGTAGTAGATTTAATGAGACTTGAATCTAGTAGAAAACATCCACATGGACTTACTAATACAGATTATAATTCTATATTTACTAAGGATAAACCTATTATATTTGCATTTCATGGATATGGCTCATTAATACATCAACTCGTATACGATAGAGATAATCAAAATATACATGTACACGGATATATAGAAGAAGGTACAATAACAACACCTTTTGATATGAGAGTACAAAATAAGATTGATAGATTTAATTTAGTAATAGACGCTTTAAGATATTTACCACAACTAGGTAATAGAAGTTCTAGATTAGTACAATGGTGCAAAGACAAACTTGTGGAGCACAAAAACTACATAAAAGAATATGGAGAAGATTTACCAGAAGTTAAAAACTGGAAATGGAATAATAAAGACTAGATTTCTAGTCTTTGTTTTTAATATAATATAAAAAAATTGTAAAAAAGTATTGCAACATTTTATAAATATATGAGATAATATAAAAGTAGAACAATAAGGAGGATGTGTATGAAAAAAGGTTTTACATTAGTAGAATTATTAGCAGTAATAGTAATACTAGCAATAATCGCACTTATTGCAGTACCAATTATACTAAACATAATAGGAGATGCAAAAAAAGAAAGTGATGAAAGAAGTAAAGAATTGTATATAAATGCAATAGAACAAGCAATAGCAAGAAAAAATTTAACTGAAGAATTTAATCCTAAAACGTGTACAGTTAAAACAGATGGCAATTTGAAATGTGATACAGGAGACTTAATAGTAGAAGTAGAAGGAACAAAGCCAACTGGTGGAAGTATAACAATGGAAAATGGGGTAGTAACAAGTGAGAATTTAGTGTTTGATGGAAGTACTCCTAAACCTTTAGAAACTCAATTTGAAAAAGATTCTTGGGATACTATAGTAGAAAATGTACAGTCAGGAAATACAAGTCAATATAATGTTGGTGATACAAAGACAATTAATTTAAATGGATTAGGAGATCAAGTAGTTAGAATTGCAAATAATTCAACTCCTACAGAGTGTTCAAGCGAAGGTTTTTCTGAAACTGCTTGTGGTTTTGTATTAGAATTTGAAAATGTTATAACGACGCATTTTATGAATTCTACTGCTACTAATGCAGGTGGATGGGAATCAAGTGATTTAAGAGAATATTTAAATAGTGATATACTTGCTTTGTTACCAGAAGCACTACAAAATAGCATAATAGGAACAAAGGTTGTGTCAGGACACGAAAAAGATAAAAGTGATAATTATGTAACTACAGATAAACTATATTTATTATCTTCAAAAGAAATATGGGGTACAGATTTGACAGGAAAAGATACAGCTGATGATAAAACGAGACAATTAGATTATTATAACCGACAAGGAATAGAATATGCTCCAGGCAAATATGATCCACTTATGAAAAAATATCAAGGAAATTTTAAAGAGTGGTGGTTGCGTTCAGCTGATGAATCTAGTAATACAAATTTTGACCATATAATAAATCCTCAAAGTGGATGGGGTACTGCTTCTGCTAGTAATGAAAACGGAGTATCTCCTGCATTTAGACTTAAATGATTTTACACACTCTTTACGCAAAATTTAAAAAAAATAAAAATAATTATTAAATCTAATTGACCCTTTTTAAATACTTGATATAATAAAATTGTAATGTCAAGATAGGGATTACATGAGTAGTTCTATTAAAGAATAAAGGGGACATTAATAAAAATATCACTTTTCACAGTGGTATTTTTATTGTATTTTAAAAGAAATTATAGTAAACTAATAACTGAGGTGATTTTCATGAGTTTAACAGCAGGAATAGTAGGATTACCGAATGTAGGTAAAAGTACTCTTTTCAATGCAATAACTAAACAAAATATACTTGCAGCTAACTATCCTTTTGCTACAATTGACCCAAATGTAGGAGTAGTTGTTGTTCCAGATGAGAGATTAGATTTTTTAAATGAGTTATACAAACCTAAAAGTTTAGTACCAACTACATTTGAATTTACAGATATAGCAGGACTTGTAAAAGGAGCATCTACCGGGGAAGGTTTAGGTAATAAATTTTTATCTCATATAAGAGAAGTAGATGCTATATGTGAAGTAGTTAGATGTTTTGAAAATAAAGATATAATACATGTAGAAGACAAAGTGGATCCAGTAAGAGATATTGAAATAATAGAAGTAGAACTTATACTATCTGATTTAGAAGTAGTTGAAAATAGATTTAATAAGATAGGTAAGAAAGCTGCACTTTCTAAAGATAAGGAAGTACAAAAAGAAGCTGCAATACTTACCAAATTAAAAGAAGCTCTAGAAAAGAACATTCCAATTAGAAGAATTGAGTTAACTGATGATGAAAAATTATATATTAAACCGTTTAATTTACTTACGAGTAAACCTATTATATATGTAGCAAACGTATCAGAGGATGATTTGTTAATAGGTGATAATAAATATATAAATGAAGTTAATGAGTATGCTAAAAAAGATAGTGCAGAAGTAGTTACTATATGTGCTAAAATGGAATCTGATTTAAGTGAAATGGATAATGATGAAAAAAATTTATTTTTAAGCGAACTTGGAGTAAGTGAAAGCGGTATCGATAAACTTATTAAAGCATCATATAAATTACTTGGACTTGAAACTTTTTTTACTGCTGGAATAGATGAGTGTAGAGCATGGACATTTAAAAGAGGTATGAAAGCACCTAAATGTGCTGGTATAATTCATACTGATTTTGAAAAAGGTTTTATAAAAGCAGAAGTAATGAGTTATGAAGACTTAAAAAAATATGGCAGTGAGAAAAGTGTAAAGGAAGCAGGTAAAATGAGACTTGAGGGTAAAGATTATATAATGCAGGATGGGGATATATGTTATTTTAGATTTAATGTTTAAGTCAAAACTTAGGTTTTACTTTTTTATATAAG
>CANRBR010000059.1 GCA_947628915.1 uncultured Bacilli bacterium
TTTACTGCTCTTATATAACTTTCTGTACTTAATTTTAATGATCTTATCTTAGACTGTTCTATTAAATTTAATATTTGGGGGACTGCTATTAATGCGATAAATGCTAATATCAATAATACAGCTAGTAATTCTACAAGGGTAAATCCTTCATTTTTCATAAAATTATCATCTACCTTCTATCATTATTTTATCACTACCCCCCCCCCCCCCCCTGTCAATAGATAAAAAGAAAAAATTAGGATTTTTCCTAATTTATACTTTTTTATATACATTTTCATGTGTAATGCCTGTTAAAAGTTCTATTTGTTGCTTTGTAAAATACATAGTCTCATTATCTTTTAATATTGAACTAAATAAAACTATATTAATACTATCCTTTTCTTTTGATTTATTCGAATTATTTCTTTCTAAAACTAAAGAACCATCTAAAACATTATAAAATTTTTCATCAATAAATATTTCTTTTTCGTTAACAAAAATAGAATTACTACTTCTCTTTGCAACAAATGGAACATAGTCTATCATAATTAAATAATAATCACTTTTTCTGTTAATACATAAATATTTATCTGGAAATTCGTCAAATGTCTCAAAATCTTTTAATACATTTTCCTTCATTTTTATCACCTGGTAGTAGTATTATACACTATTTTCATTAAAAGTCAAATTGATTATTGCTATTTCTTGAATAAAAAGTCTATTTATATGCCTAAAAGGCAACACTTTAAGACCTGATGTAATTATTATATTAGTTTTATCTATTTTTAAATTACCATATGCATTTTTAGGAAATAACTTTTTATTAGGACCTATAAAGCCTCTATTTTTAAATATTGGTTTAAATATCTTGGGAACTAATCCACCATGCATATGCCCACAAACTATTAAATCTATATTTAATTTTTTTAATATTTCTTCATCACATATATATTCTGGAGAATGGCAGAGTAAAACATTATAATATTTATCATTTGTATTTATATTAGATATACATTTATAAAAATCATCTTTGTTATAACATTCTATTGGTACAGTAAGTCCTATAAAATTTATATTATCTATAATTATATTTTTATTATCTAATAAGTATAAATTATCTATATAGGATATTTTTCTAAAAAAATCTTTATTTAATCCAAACTTTCTTTTAGTAATATAAAATTCGTGATTACCAATAGACACTATTACTTTAGATACTTTAGATAGTTTTTTTAACCAGTTTATAAATAAAGAACTATCTTTAATTTCAGATTTATTAGTTATATCACCAGGTATACATATATAATCCGGATTTATATTTTTTATTCTATCTAAAACTATATTAAGATTTTTAATATCTTTTTTTGATGAATAATGTATATCTGATATAAGTACTATTTTTTTATTTAAATCACTTTTTATATTGTATATTTTATTTTGTATTTTCATTTTCTCCCCTATAATTTTTTATAAAATCATCTTTATATTCAAGTATGTTATCATTCTTTATGGCATCTCTTAAATCTTCTGTTAGTTTAGTTAAAAATCTGATATTATGAATTGATAAAAGACGCTGTCCGAATGATTCATTTGATACTATTAAATGTCTAATATATGCTTTAGTATAGTGTTTACAAGTATAACAATCACAAGTATCTTCTATTGGAGTAAAGTCCTCTTTATACTTAGCATTTCTTATATTTATTTTACCGTATCTTGTAAATGCATTACCATGTCTTGCTATTCTTGTTGGAAGAACACAGTCAAACATGTCAACCCCTCTAATAACACCCTCTATTATATCTATAGGGTCTCCTACACCCATTAAGTATCTAGGTTTATCTTTAGGTAAATATAAAATAGCATCATCAATCATTTTATACATAGTAACTTTATCTTCACCAACACTAGTCCCACCTATACTATAACCATCAAAGTCCATCTTAACTGTTTCAATCGCACTTAAATGTCTTAAATCTTCGTATTCTCCTCCTTGAACTATTCCAAATAAAGATTGATTATCGTTATTAAACACATCCTTACCTCTTTTAGCCCAACGAAGGGTTCTTAAAGTTGACTCTTTAGCATACTCATAATCTGATGGATATGGTATACACTCATCAAAAGACATAGCGATATCACTATCTAATTTATTTTGTATTTCAATAGACTTTTCAGGAGTTAAAAATAAACTTTTACCGTCTATATGACTTTTAAAGTAAACTCCCTCTTCTTTTATATCTTTCTTTTTAGCTAAACTAAATACTTGAAAACCACCACTATCAGTTAAAATAGGTCCATCATAGTTCATAAACTTATGGAGTCCTCCAGCCTTATTTACAATATCCTCACCAGGTCTAAGCCATAGGTGGTATGTATTTGATAAAATTACCCCACTGCCTATTTCTTTTACCTCTTCTGGAGATAATGTTTTTACTGTTGCAAGCGTTCCAACAGGCATAAACATTGGTGTTTCAAAAGTACCATAATTTGTATGAAGTAAACCGTATCTAGAACTAGTTTTTGTATCATTTTTTAATAATTCGTATTTTATTTTCATGTTCCACCTCAAGTAAAACAATTATATCATTTATAAATAGATAAGTAAATAATTACTTTGTTATAAAATCTACAAATTTATCTAGATTTATCTTGTGTGAGCCTTTTACATATATATAAGAATTATCTATATTATCTAAGGTAAAATTATCTATTAACTCATCTACATCTTTATAGTGAATACTTTTTATATACTTTGAAACATCCCCAACTGTTATAACCTCTTTATCGTGTATTTTATTTAATTCTTTATTTATTTTTTTATGTATTTTTTTAGAGTATTTTCCAAGTTCCAGTATATCACCTAGTATTATTATTTTTTTGTTTTTTATATTTTTTAAATATTCAAGTCCAGCTATTATAGATTCTAAACTAGCGTTATAACAATCGCTTATTAATGTATTACTATTTATTTTTTTTACAGTCATTCTATTATTAGTAAGTTTAAATTCACTTATTCTTTTTATTATCGTATCTATTTCAATGCCATAATCAAGAGAACACTTTATAGCTAGCAATATATCGTTTATAAAATGTATTCCTGGGTTATTAAATACTACTTTGTACTTTTTATCTATAAATATATTAAATGTTGTATGATCTATATATTCTTTTATATTATAAGCGATTAAATCATTCTTTTTATTAATTCCGCATTTAAAGCATTTTAATTTTTTTAAATATTTATCATCGCCATTTACAATCATGCTTTTACACTTTACACTCGTCTTTTCTTTAAAAATATTTTTCTTTGTTCTAAAATATTCTAAATGAGCAGTACCTATATTAGTTATTAAAGAAGTGTTTATCTCACACATATTAGATAGTTTTTCTATCTCACCTAAATGATTAGTTCCTAACTCCATTACTATAATATCTATATCTTTATTTAGTTTAAATAAAGTATCAGATACACCGATTATATTGTTTTTACTACCTTCGTTATATAGTACATTATATTTACTACTAAGTATATGTGATAATAAATCTTTAGTAGTAGTTTTACCATTTGAACCAGTTATAGATATTAAAGGTATTTGATATTTTTCTCTTATATATTTTCCAAGTAAGAAGAGTGCTTCTGTTGTACTATCAACTTTAACGCAATCTTTAAAATCTTTTTCTGTTATACAAGAAATAGCTCCTCTTTTAAATGCTTCATCTATAAAGTTTTCTCCATCGTAGTTTTTACCTTTTAAAGCTATAAATATATCTTTTTTATTAATCTTTCTAGTATCAGTTTTTATTTCGTTTATTACCTCTTCACTATTTATATTAGATTTACCATTTACAACTTTTATAACTTCATTTAAAGTCACAATATCACCATTAAATTATATGATTTGATAAATTTTTTTATCATTATTATTTTTATTTTGATTAGAATAGTTATTGAATACTTCTTTATTTATAAATGATATATTTACTACTCTTTATAATTTTATATCTTATCTATTAAGAAAACTGCTATTATTACTATAAAATCTAATATTAATAATACAATATTCTAAAATAGTAAACCCTTCATTTTTCATAAATGTGATCTATCTTCTACCACCCTCTATAGATAAGGTTGTGTTAAAAAAGTTTTTATTGTATAATTAAAATGGTGATAAAATGAAGATTAACATAATTAATGCGTGCAGCGACTTAGGTGTAGATGTAGATGGTTCTAACAAAGGACCTATAGTTATTAGTAAAAATTTAAAAGATCAAGAAAGCGTTACAATAAATAAACTAAATATTAAAAAAAGTAAAGATAAAAAAGATTTAAAGAAAAATTTAAATGAAGTTAATATATTTAGTGAAGAATTATATAACACAAATCTAAAAATAATTAAAAAATATATATTCCCTATTACTATTGGTGGAGATCATAGTATTGCAATTGGAAGTGCACTAGCAAGTCAAAAGATAAATAAAAATTTGGGTATTATTTGGATAGATGCACATCTTGATTACAACACTTTCAAAACTACTATCACAGGTAATTTACACGGACTTCCCCTTGCATCTTTAAATGGACTTTGTAAAGATTTAACAAAATTTTATGATGGAGAATATTATAATCCTAAAAATACTGTTGTAGTTGGATATAGATCAGATGAAATAAATAAAAAACAAGAACTAAACAACATTAAAAATATGGGTGTTGCTGTATTTACAATGGAAGATATTAAAAAATATGGAATTGAATATGTGATGGAAAGAGCAATAGATATAGCAACAACTAATACAAATGGAATGCATATAAGTTATGACTTAGATGTAATAGACCCAAACTTCGCCCCTGGAGTTTCTGTTCCAGAAATAAATGGAATAGATATAGATACTGCTATGAAAATAGTATCTATATTAAAAACTAATATAAATAAAATTAAATCATTTGATTTAGTTGAATACAATCCTAACTATGATATAAATGACAAAACACTTGCTATAGCGCTTAATATTCTTAATAATATAATAGAAAAAATAAATACAATTTAAATCTTATAATAAATAGTATTAGTAATATTAGTAGCTAATATTATTTTTGTTTACACATCATCCTATTTTCAATATAAATATTTAAAAGGAGTAATCATATTAATTAAAAATTTATCTAATTTATTAAATTTCAACAAAAAAAGAACCATTTTTTATAGTTCTTAAAATAATTAATCATTATTTTGATATTGTAAGTACATATGGTATAGAATTAGGATATTCTGGAGACATAAACTCTACATAATAATCATTAATACCTTCATTATCAAATACTTTATGACAAACATATGGCGTACCTTTTTCTTGATAAGAATCTAAATAAGGCTGTTTTAGTATACTGCAATCATAACCAGTAACATCTCTAATAAGTATACTTCTCCAATCATCAAGTCCTACATTATTACTAAGTATATCCTTGGCTTTATATTCATATGTCTTTCCAAACATGTCATATATTATTTCTACACTTAATCCTTCTATAGTTGTATCATCTGTAACTATACCACTATTTTTTAATTCAGTTAGCTTTTCTTCTAATCTATCCTCCTGATATGTAGAATGATAAGAAATTATTTTTAATTTATCTCCTTCATT
>CANRBR010000060.1 GCA_947628915.1 uncultured Bacilli bacterium
GCCATCAGTAGTCACACGGAAGGCCGTGCCATTGGCGGGAGCTACCGGTGTCATGGTCCATTGATAATTATAATTAAATAACCAATCACTATCTTTACAACTACCATAGTTAGTTAATATTACCGACCAACATGACTCGTCTGCGGCATATCCATAATCACTTGGGTACATAAGTCCGATATATCCACTCATTGTTGACCCCTTTCTCTCTGCTGTGTAGAATTGAGCTGCTGTAACATATGCGTTATGTCCACCTATATTCCAGGTTACTTGTTCTATCATTGGTCTAGTTTCATCTGTTATTCCTTTTCCACTACTTCGGTATGCTGCTCCACTATAATATGTTTCATTTAATCCTTTTTGTACACTTGCTTCAGGCCATGTACTTTCGCCATTCCAGCTCACAGTACCAATACTCTCAGCTCTTATGATTTTTACTAAGTCTTCTGTTCCTCCACTTGTTTTCTCTATTCCTTTAAATAAACCAATAATACGCCATTTCTCACAATTTGTTTCATCCATTTCCGCATCATAATTATCACAATTGAACCAGATATAATTATATGGGTTTGCTCCGATATATCTGATATTCTTATCGGTCGAATCGTCTTCTATAACTGCTTCCTTAGTACTATCATATTTTACAAAATCTATTAATGATGTTTCTTTACTAAACGATATTTTACATTTATTTGGCATTTCAATATTTCGTATATTTAATGCCCATTTATCATAGTTCCACCCTATTATAAGATTGTTAGCATAATCACATTCTATATTATTTACAAGTGCAGTTCCTTTAACTGGTACTGTTTTAGATTCTTTTCCGTCTAAATAAACAGCTAATTGTATATCATTACTACCAAATGATGGGTTTTTGTTATCATCGATATTTATTTTTCCACTAAATTTTGCTCCTTGATTATAATTTTGATTTACATCTTCTAAATTTTTGAAGGTTATTGTTAATCTATAATAATGTTTTTTATGTATTTCAGGTCTTGTTATCTCTGCTGCTATATACATTTCATTATCTTCAGTTATTGTTTCTTCATTTATATATCCACTTTCACTTACTCCATTTGCTTTTAATTTGGTATATGTTTCATCGGTATATTCTTGTAGAGTATATTCTAAATCTTCTTCTAGAAATGTTACATTTACATCTACTAATTTAATATTATAAATATATTTATAATCATATGAACTATTTATAGTACTGGTATTTTCGACATTAAAATCTTTTACCATAGAGTCTCCTGGTTTAGCATTAGGTAAAGATACTAAAGAAGTACCATCATTAAATGTTAATTCCATTTTACCTGATTTAATAGATATAGATTCAGAATCTCCTGTAATAGTAGTTTTAAAATAAGCATAAGATGCACCAGTTATTAATATTACAATTGATAATAATGTTATTATTAATATTATTTTATAAGTTTTATTCATATCTAAAAACTCCTTATCTTTAACATAATTTTAGCATTAAGAATTAAACAAAGTCAATAAATTTGTAATCAACTTTGTAATCAAGTTTTGAATATATTAATAATATTGTAAAAAGATTACAATTATATTGTCAAGAAAGGTATGATTAAATGAAAAAATTTCAACCAACTAATAAAAGTGAGAAAATAGTTATAACAATTAGAATTGAAGATTATAGAGTGGAGGAACTTGATAGGATAGCAAGTAAAATAAATATTAGTAGAAATGAACTCATTAGTCAATGCCTAGATTTTGCTGTTAAAAATTTAGAATTTAAAAAGGAAAAGAAAACGAACAGTAAGTAATGTATATCAATTTATGATATTCAAATTAATCATTGTTTTGTAAGAAAGGTGTTACTATGAGATTAAATAAACCATTAAAGAAACCAAAATATGATACAGATATATACAATACTATTCGTAAAAATATTAAGAAATATAGAAAATTAAAAGGATTAACATCTGAAGAACTATCAGAAATGGTGGATTTATCTCACGAATTTATTAGACAAATTGAAAGTGAAAAAATGGCATATAACTTTTCGGTAGAAACATTTTATAAAATATCTGTAGCTTTAGGAGTTTCTTTAGATACTTTAATAAAAAAATAAAAACGATTACTAGTCGTTTTTTTAACTCATTCGATAATGCCCTACAATATCATCACGATATTCTAAAATGTCTTCTTCATAGAATAATTGATTAGGACTAGCAAGATGAAGAAGAAAAGGTATACCTTTATAATTTCTATTATCAGAGATAATACCAATATGTTTTTTAAAAACTATGATATCACCACCTTGAAATTCGCTTATTTCTTTGATATTAGTAGTTAAGGATATAGCATGACGTTTTAGATAAATATTTAAATTATTAACTCTTCTAAAATCGATATTTTTATCTATTATGGGGATATTATATAAATCTCGATTATTTTTAATATCTTCAAAAACTAATTCCATTAAATCGTAACCAGCATCTTTTAATCCAAAAGCTATAACATCGGTACATACGCCATATTCATCATCAGGATACCCAGTACCATAATATTTACTTTTATATTTAGGTTTAGTTTTAAGATAATTTTTAACATTATTTAAAATATCAGTTTGATCATCTATACCATCATTATCTTTATCTACTTTACTAATATAAGTAGGAATATTAAAATCTTCGTTAGTATATTTTTGGTGCGGAATAATATTTAAAACATATAATAAATAAGATGTTGTTAAAATAACAACTAAAGCAATGATAATTACTATGACTTTTTTCTTCATAAGTACTCCTTAGATTTATTATATCATATAAAAAAGGATAGCAGAAGAATAGTGTAAACAAATTTTAATATGAATAATTTAGAAAAATTAAGGATTATCTATTTTTTGAATGTATCTTATATCACAAGTAAAGTTAATGGTACTAACATCTGGTAAATTGGTTGCATTTTCATCATAATGAATAGTTAGATAAATAAGCCATGTAGAATTAGCTGCTAAAACTGGGGTAGCTGGAGAAGTAGTTATTTGTAAGACTTGGTCTTCGGGATTTCCTTCAGTTTTAATATCTATAGTATCAAATACGGCATCAATATTACCAGTATTTTCAATAGTTATTTCATAAGTTACAGAGTCCCCTGGTTTTAATAAACTAACGTCAAAAGAACTGCGCGTGCTAGAGAATTTAGGATCAGTAGCAGTACAACCATCACAGACACTAGTTAGTTTTATATCAGTTATTTTAACATCCCAATTACCAGTAATTTTAGCAGAACCACCTACAATAATATCAGTTTTTAAAATAGCATAACAAGTTGGTATTAAAAATACACTTAAAATAAGAATTAATATAATAATTCGTTTATATTTCATATTATTCCCCCTTTTTAGTTTACACTATTTTAGTTAGGGAAATATTTATTTCGGATTACTGCTATCCTTACAATATAGTATGTTTATAATTAAAAATTGTTAATTTGAAAAATTACGCCATGGAGTAATATTTTCAGAAAAATGTAAAAAAGTTACGCTGTGGAGTAATTTTTTGACATTTATAAAAATAAGTATTATAATGTTTATAGAAAGAGGGGATTATATATGATGGTAATCCGTGAAAGATATTTAAAATTAATACGTCCATTCTATGAACAAGATTTGATTAAAGTTTTAGTTGGAATTCGACGTTCTGGTAAATCTGTTATTCTGACACAAATTATTGATGAACTTAAAGAAAAGGGTGTAGATGATAAACATATTATTTATATTAATTTTGAAGATTATGATTTTGAAGAATTAACAAATCCTAAAAATTTACATGAATATGTCAAAGAAAGAATTAAAGATAAAAAGAAATATTATTTATTTTTTGATGAAATCCAAAATGTTTCTTCTTGGGAAAAAGTAATTAATTCTTTTAGAGCAACTAAAAACACATCAATATTTATAACGGGATCTAATAGTGATTTATTATCAAGTGATTTAGCAACATATATAGCAGGTAGATATGTAAGTTTTACCATAACTCCATTTACCTTTAGTGAGATATGTGATTTATTAAAAATTAAAGGAAAAGAAAAACAAGAAGAAACTTTTAACGATTTTATTAAATGGGGTGGAATGCCACAAAGATTTATGCAAACTGATGAAGTATCGTTAAAAACTTATTTAAGAGATATTTATGACTCTATTATTATGAAAGATATAGTTAAAAGATTTAGTATAAAAGATATTGATTTATTAAATAGAATTGTAACATATATTCTTACAACACCATCACAAACATTTTCACCTGATAGTTTAAAAAAATATTTTGAAAGTGAATCGAGGGGAGTTTCCTTAGAAACTTTATATAATTATCTGGATTATATTACAAGAGCAAATTTAATTTCTAAAGCCGAAAGATATGATATTAGAGGTAAAAGAATATTAACTGGTAAATATAAATATTATTTAACAGATTTAGGATTTATGAATATTCTTAGTGAAGGAAAGAAAGAACAAACTGGAGCGTACTTAGAAAATATTGTATATAACGAATTAATTTCACGAGGATATAATGTTAAAATTGGTAATATTGAAAATGGCGAAGTTGATTTTGTAGCTACTAGATTTGATGAAAAAATATATATTCAAGTTGCTTATTTATTATCGAACGATACTACAATTGAAAGAGAATTTTCGGTTTATGATAAGATAGGTGATAATCTTCCGAAGTATGTTTTATCTATGGATAAATTTGATTTATCGCAAAATGGTATAATTCATAAAAATATAATTGATTGGTTATTAGAAAAATAAAGTAGATTTAACAAATATTTCTACTTTTTTCTTTAATTTTTGTAACGAATTTAATTCTTACAAGTATAACTAGTGAACGAGGTTTAATATGGAACAGTTTGAAGAAGTTTATAACAAATATTATCAAAGTATATATCGTTATATTTTATCTTTAAGTAATAATTCAAGTATTGCGGAAGAAATAACCCAAGAAACATTTTATAAAGCTTTAAAAAATATTAATAAATATAATCCGGAATATAAAATGTTAACTTGGTTATGTAATATTGCTAAGAATACTTATTATAGTACTTATAAAAAAGATAAAAGATATGAAGAGTTATTAGATAATACACCAGATAATGAAAGAGAAATGATTAATAGAATAATTGATAGTGAAACTAATGAAGAAATATTAAAAGTAGTTCATAAGTTAGAAGAACCATATAAAGAAGTATTTACTTTAAGAGTTTATGGAGATTTATCTTTTAAACAAATTGGTGCCATATTTTCGAAGACTGAGAGTTGGGCTAGAGTTACTTATTATCGTTCAAAATTAAAAATAAAGGAGAGTTTAAAT
>CANRBR010000061.1 GCA_947628915.1 uncultured Bacilli bacterium
TTGTCCTTAATGCTTATCTACTTAGTAGATAATTGATTATTTTCTACTTTGGGGTCACGATGTCTTGACAAAAGTTAGTTTTGTCATTTTGATTTCTTTACAAATAAGTAAAAAAATGTTAAAATTAAGAAAATGGAGGATAGGATGTATGAATATAGTTGTATTAACTTCAAATATTTGTTGCTTTTTGTTTTTAATATTTTTAACTGTTATATATGCTACAAAGAAAAGCATTAAAAATGATGAGACTAGAATTTATAAGTGGATTCTCATAAATAATTTTGGTGTATTATTAGTTGAATTGATATTTGGACTGGTATCTTATTATTTCAATACAAATATATTTTTAATAATGATTTTAGAAAAAATATATTTCATTTATATACTTGTTTGGATTCTAACTTTTACATATTACATTTTAATGATATCAAATGAAAATCCTAATTCGTTACTGCATAAAAATCAAAAAAGAAATGTTTGTATACTGATTATTTTAATAGTATTTATTGGTTTAATTATAAGTTATTTGCCTATTAATCATGTTTATAACGATGGTTATATTTCATATTCATATGGTGTGGCTCCTGATTTTATGGGTCTAGTTGCTATGGCAATGATTGCAGTTTGTATATTGTCAGTAATAAAAAATAGAAAAAAATTAAATAAGAGAAAAGTAATTCCAATATTTGTGTTTTTAGCTTTAGAGGTAGTTTTTAGTATTGTAAATTCTTTTTATCCAAATATAGTCTTGAATTCTTTAGCTGAAACTCTAATAAGTTATTTGATGTTTCATACAATAGAAAATCCTGATGTTAAGTTAATCAATCAACTAGAACTCGCAAAAGACCAAGCAGAAAAAGCAAACCATGCTAAAACAGATTTCTTAAGTAGTATGTCTCATGAAATTAGAACTCCATTAAATGCAATAGTAGGATTTAGTGAATGTATAGATAGAGCAGAAACACTAGAAGAAGCTAAAGAAGATGCTAAAGACATAATAATGGCATCTCAAAACCTACTTGAAATAGTAAATGGAATACTAGATATAAGTAAAATAGAAGCAGATAAAATGGAAATAGTAAATACTGAATACAACTTAAGAGAAATACTAGAAAATTTATCTAAACTTATTATTCCAAGAATAGGGGAAAAAGATATAGAACTTAAAACTTCTTTCGCACCAGATATACCTGATATACTATACGGTGATAGTGGTAAAATAAAACAGGTAATAACAAACTTACTAACTAATGCTGCTAAATATACTACTCAAGGTGAGATAAACTTTAAAGTTAACTGCGTTAACGAAAATGGTGAGTGTAAATTAGTAATATCAGTAAGTGATACAGGAAGAGGTATAAAACAAGACCAGATAGATAAACTATTTACTAAATTTAATAGACTTGATGAAGATAAAAATACGACAGTTGAAGGAACTGGTCTTGGACTTGCTATAACTAAAAGATTAGTAGAAATGATGGGCGGTAAAATAGTTGTAACAAGTGAATATGGAAAAGGTTCTACCTTTACAGTATATTTGAGTCAAGAAATAAGAAATGGTGTATATAAAAAAGAAGAGACTACTAATAATGAAGTTATAAAATTTAAAGATAAAAAAGTACTTTTAGTAGATGATAATAACTTAAATATTAAAGTTGGAGTAAAACTATTAAAAGAATACGATTTAACTATCGATACATCTTATGATGGGTTTGATGTATTAGATAAAATTAAAAGTGGAAAAAAGTATGACTTAATACTTATGGATATAATGATGCCTAAGATGGGTGGTACTGAAACACTTAAAAGATTAAAAGAAATAGAGAACTTTAATATACCTGTAGTTGCTCTTACTGCAGATGCAATACAAGGTAAATCTAATAAGTATTTAGAAGTAGGATTTAGTGATTACTTATCTAAACCAATAAACGAAGATGAGTTAAAGAAAGTATTATCTAAGTTTTTAAAAGGTACTGTTGAAGTTAAAAAGGAAGAAGTAACTAATAAAACTACTACTAATACAGACTATCTAAAAGAATCTGGAATAGATGTAGATGCATCAATAGAACTACTTGGAGATATCGATATGTATAATGAGACACTAAAAGACTTTTTAACTGAATCTGAAACAAGACTTCCAAAGATGGAAGAATATAAAAATAATAATGACTTAAATAACTATGCAATACTAAGTCATGCTATGAAAAGTGATAGTAAATATTTAGGATTTAAAAAGTTAGCAGAACTTTCATTAAACCACGAGTTAAAAGGTAAAGAAAACAATTTAGAATATGTAAAAAATAACTATCAAGAATTAATGGATGAAGCAAATAGAATAATAGAGGTAGTTAAAAACTACTTAGAAAAGGAGAATACATGAATAAAGCAATTATAGTAGCAGATGATTCTATGATAATTAAAAATATTGTAGAAAAAGCACTTCAAGATGAGTATACAGTATTAAAAGCAAATAACGGTAAAGAGGCAATAGATTATATCACAAAAAAAGAATATGATATAGTTGGAGTATTACTTGACCTTAACATGCCTGAATATGATGGATTTATGGTACTAAACTATTTTAAAAATAATAACTTATTTAATAAGTATCCAGTATCTATAATATCAGGTGATGATACTAAAGAAACTATAGATAGAGCATTTACTTACGATATAGTAGATATGCTAAATAAACCATTCTCAAGTGATAATATTAAAAATATAGTAAATAAAATGGTAAATAGATAAACACTTTAATAGTGTTTTATTTGCTTTTTATATGAAAATATGTTATTATATACAATCGTTAGGGGGATTAATATGGACACAATTAAAGTAGGGACACTCAATACACAAAACAGTAAAGTAAACCGTGAGGGTGGTATTAAAGACGGGGTAGATAATACTAAGATTCTCGCAGATCATATAGAAAGTAATGGATATTACTCTTTTGGAACACAAGAATTAACAAGAAAATTTTCAAATAAACTATTAGATAATTTAAAAACATATAAACTATATGGTGATTATAGATATGGTAGCTCTAAATTAGTTAAAAGTGTAAAATCATTTGATTCATTTAATGAAAACAATGCAATAATAACAAATCAAAGAGTAATAATGAATGGTACTAAACATATCCCATGGTTTCCAACTAATCCAAAAGATTTATTTATCAGTTTAAAAGATGCATCTATAATGGCTAGAATTGCAACTATTGTAGGAATTTTAGATGATAATTTTGGTAATTTAATTCATATCAATACACATTTAGATTACAGATTAAAAAGTATTCAAACTAAACAGTTAAAAGCACTTTATAAAATCATTAAAGATCTAGTAACAGTATATCCTTCACCATTTTTTAAACCATTTACTGATCCTTGTGTAATTTTAACTGGTGACTTTAATATGGAAGCAGGTATAGATAAACATTTTGATGAATTTATAGAAGCCCTTGCTCGTATTGGTATAAAAAGAGTAGAAGTAAATGATAAAACAAATTCATCTAAATTTAGCAATCAAACTGCAATAGATCATATATTTGTACCATCTATATGGGATATTGAAGATGCAGGCTTAATTAGCGATGATGAATTATCTAAAATAACTGATCATAAAGGTGTATATGCTAAAGTAAAAGTGAAATAAGTGGAAACACTTTTTTCTTTTAGTAATTGTTTAAATTAATTAAATGTGTTATTATATGAAAGGAAGTGATTACTATATGAATTTACCTGATTTAAAAGAAGCTAAGAAAAGAACTAATAAAGATATTAAAATAATTAATGATGATTATAAAGTATCTAAAAAAATGAAAACATTTGGCAAAAATAAAAAATATTATATCAAAACTTATGGATGCCAGATGAATGTACACGATAGTGAGAATATCAAAGCAATACTAGAGGATATGAGTTTTACTGAAGCTAGTGAAATGGAAGATGCTGATATTATAATACTAAATACTTGTGCGATAAGAGAAAATGCTCATAATAAAATGTTTGGATTCTTAGGAAGAGTAAAACATTTAAAAGAAAGCAATCCAAATATAATATGTGGTATTTGCGGTTGTATGGCACAGGAAGAAAGCGTAGTAGAGGATATAAAGAGTAAATATAAATGGGTAGATATAATTTTTGGTACTCATAATATACATAAACTTCCAAGCATTTTAGAAGATTCTTTAAAAGATAATGCTCAAGAAATAGAAGTATACAGTATAGAAGGAGACGTATATGAAAATATACCTGTAAAAAGAGATTCTAAATATAAAGCTTGGGTAAATATAATGTATGGATGTGATAAGTTTTGTACATATTGTATAGTTCCATATACAAGAGGTAAACAAAGAAGTAGATTGCCTAAAGATATAATAAGAGAAGTAGAAAAACTAGTTACTGATGGTTATAAAGAAGTAACGCTCTTAGGACAAAATGTAAACGCATATGGTAAGGATTTAAAACTAAACTATACTATGAGCAATTTACTTGAAGATGTTGCTAAAACTAATATAGAAAGAGTTCGTTTTGTAACTTCTCATCCATGGGATTTTAACGATGAAATGATAGATGTAATTGCTAAATACCCAAATATTATGCCTTATATACATCTACCACTTCAATCAGGTTCAGACCGTATATTGAAACTTATGGGTAGACGCTATACTAAAGAAGAATATATTAATTTATTTAATAAAATAAAAGAAAAGATACCTAATGTATCTATTACAACAGATATAATAGTTGCTTTTCCAGGTGAGACTGTTGATGATTTTAACGATACACTAGATGTTGTAAATACTTGTAAATTTGACTCTGCATTTACATTTATATTCTCACCACGAAAAGGCACTCCTGCATATAATATGAAAAATGATTTAAGCGAAGAAGAAAAAAATAATAGACTATATAAATTAAATGAACTTGTAAATAAATATGCACTAGAAGCAAATCAGAAATATCTTAATAAAACAGTTAAAGTTTTAATAGAAGATAAAAGTGATAAAGAAGGGTACCTAATGGGATATACAGATACTATGAAACTAGTTAATGTAAAAGCAGATGAAAAGTACTTAGGACAGATAATAGATATTAAAATAACAGACGTTAAAACTTGGAGTTTAGATGGTATAATAGAAAAAGTATAAAATAACTTTTGTCAAGACATCGTGACCCCAAAGTAGAAAATAATCAATTATCTACTAAGTAGATAAGCATTAAGG
>CANRBR010000062.1 GCA_947628915.1 uncultured Bacilli bacterium
ACTTTACCCACACCACATTTAACGCATACAACATCCTTGTTATTTAACTTACCCTTATAAAATGTTCTATCATATATTTCTATACTTTCTATATCATTCATTAATTTTTTAACTTCTAATAATTCTTTTTCTTCTGCAGCAATAACGCCTATCATATAATCACTTCCAGATATATTATATCAAAATATCTTTAATAATTAAATTGTTTTATTATTAATTTTAATATATAATAATGTAGGTGATTTGATGTTTAAGTATTCTGATTCTAATAAAAGATATTATACACTAGATTATTTTTATAAACATAAGTTTAACTCTAAAGTTTTTAAAGTTAGTTTAAATGCTGGATTTACTTGTCCTAATAAAGATGGAAAAGTTGGAGTTGGAGGATGTATTTACTGCTCTAAAAGTGGGAGTGGTGAATATGCAGGAGATAAGCATGATAATCTAGTAACTCAGTTTAATACTATTAAAGATATGATGTTAAAGAAATGGCCTAAAGCAAAATATATCGGATATTTTCAAGCAAATACTAATACTTATGCCCCTCTTGATATACTAAAAGAAAAGTATGAGACTATATTAAAATTAGATGGTGTGATTGGATTAAATATAGCAACTAGACCTGATGCGATTAGTGATGAGTGCTTAGACTATTTAGAAGAGTTATCTAAAAGAACATATCTAACTATAGAACTTGGACTTCAAACTATACACGATAAAACATCTAAGTTAATAAATAGATGTCACACTTTAAAATGTTTTGAAGATATGGTTTTAAAACTTAGAAAAAGAAATATAAATGTAGTTGTTCATATTATTAATGGACTACCTTATGAGACAAAAGAAATGATGATTGAAACAATTAAATATTTAAGTAACTTAGATATTCAAGGTATAAAGATTCATATGTTATCGATATTAAAAGGAACTATTCTTGAAAAAATGTATAAAAAAGAGCACTTTAAAATGCTTACAAGAGAAGAATATATAGATATAGTATGTGATGAATTAGAATACTTAAGAGAAGATATAGTCGTACATAGAATCACAGGCGACCCTAAAGTAAGTGATTTAGTTGAACCTAATTGGTTGATAAAGAAAGTCACTATATTAAACGATATAGATAAAGAGATGAAAAGAAGAAATTCTTATCAAGGCATTAGATATCAAAAAAAGGACTAAGTCCTTTTTATTATGAGAATTGAAACATATTATCTATAATATTTTATCTTTGTGAAATCATTTTCTTCTTACTTAAGATAAGTGTATATTTATCACTTACTAAAGTTGATTTACAATACTCACATACTCCGCTATTATTTTCTTCAACAGGAGCGCCACATCTTGGACAAATATCAAGTTTTTTATCATCAACTGTCTTAACAAATGTAAGTTCATAATTGTAATAATTTACTTTAGTGGCTAGACCTCTAACTACATTGTTAGTTCTAGTATCTATTATAAAATCATAACAGCTAACATTCATGTTTATAACTATAGTCTCTTGTCCATTCTCTTCATATCTTTCTTTTATTTTACTACCTAAATATTTTATATCATACATAACATTTTTTTGACTTTTTACTTTTAATGTATCTAGTTGCATCAAATACATATTATACATCTCATCAGTAGTATTTTTTCTTATTAATTCTTCATCGAAATTCATCCATGCATATTGAATCTTTTTATATATATTGAATGCTTCTACTTCTAATCGTTTGTCTTCTATAAAATCATCAGGATTTAGTAAGGTAAGTTTACTATTTAATGCCTTATTTATTATTTCCTTTTGTTTTCCGCTATTTATTGCAGTTGTTATAACTGATATAATAATCATTGTAATTATAAATAGAAATGGGAAAAAAATAGCAAAAGGTCCACCTGAGCCAGAACCACCTGAGTCAAAATCAAAACTGCTTGAGCCAAAATCCGAACCAAAATCTGAATCAAAACTAGAATCAAATCCACTATCCGCACCTACTAAGCCTATATTAATAGTAGTTACAAATAACCCAACTAATATTAAACATAAAATTAATATTAAAACATTTCTCTTCATCCTACCACCACTATAATTTTATCATAAATAAAAAATAGTTCAAGTACTTTGAACTATTTTATATCTATCATAAGTCCTTTATAATATTTCCAAGCAAGTACTCTAAATACGAGTTTATTTATCTCATCTTCACTTAAAGTTCCATCGTTTAAAGCACCATTAATTTCATTAAATGCCTTTTCATAATCAGTTGTAATTATTAAATCATTACCTGCTTGAATAGCTTTTACATATTTTTTATCAATACTTTTAGTTGCGCCCATATCAAGATCATCAGTCATAATTATTCCTGTAAATTTAAGTTCATTTCTAAGTAAATTGTGGATTGATTTTGAAAGTGATGCTGGAGCACTGTCTATATTTGTAACTACATTATGACTTACTAAAACTGCTTCTGCACCTGCATCTATACCTGCTTTAAATGGAGGTAAATCATTAGTTTTAATACTTTCAAGTGTTCTAGTATCTTCAGATGAAGTTACATGAGTATCTTTATTATTTCCATATCCAGGGAAATGTTTTAATGTATATGATACTCCTGTGCCTTTACTTGCTTTTATAACAGTTTCTGCAAATTCACTAGTAAGTACAGTATTTTCTCCTAATGCTCTTTCATACATATAATCGTTAGGATCAGTAGTTACATCTACAACTGGAGCAAGATTTACATTAAGACCTAAACTATTTAATAAATCACTTTTCTTTATAGTATCACTTCTAATTAGACTAAACTGTCCATCATCATAAAGTGACTTAGGAGATTTAAAAGGTTCACTTGCTAAATTAGGATTGCTACTTACCCTAACTACTTTACCACCTTCTTCATCTACTGCAGTTAAAAGTGGTATTTTAGAACTTTTTTGCAAGTCATTTATCATAGATACTACTTGATCTTTAGTTTTATTTTTAAAATCTTTTTCAAAGAATACAAATCCACCAAAGTTATATTTCTTATTAGCATCTATTGCATTATCTGGATATCTTACAAGTAATAATTGACCTATTTTTTCTTCTTTAGATAGTTCTTTTAATTTATTATACGCCATTACATAATAAGTACTAAAGATTCCATCATCAATATAATCACTTGGTATACCATTTATATCTTTATTAACTGATTTAACCTCATAATTTATTATTTTAGCATCTTGTTTTTCTTTATTTTTGTCTATTAATCCAGCATATTCTAATAATACATAATCACCTACTTCTAAGTCTCCTTCATCTAATTCAAATGTATAGATTATATTATTATTATCTTTTACAGTTATAAGACCATCTTCTTTATACATTATAGTTGCTTCTAATGTCTCTATTTCACTAGTTTTTTCTTTTCTAGAAGTAATTATAAGTATTAAAGCTAAAGAAAATATTGAAATACCTATTATTAAATATATAAGTTTTTTATTCATTATATCACCTACAATATATTATACAGTTATTTTATTATAAATATGAACTATTTTTGATGTTTTATTTCTTTTTTAACAAGTATAAGATTAGAAGTATTATTAACTATTTTAGATTTACAATATTCACACTCAGTTAAATCATTAACCGGAGCGCCACACTTTGGGCATTTTTTTAATGTCTCTATATTTCTTTCAAATGTCAATATAAAGTTTAATTCAACTTTTTTATCTTTATTTCCTTTTACTACTTCATTATTTATAGTATTAATTACATAGTCATAACACCTTACACTCAACTCTACTTTAAATATTTCACTTTGTAACGTTTTACTATAATCTATTAAATCTCCTTTTATTAGTTCAATATCATCTATTATATTTTTTTGATTTTTTATTTTTAAAGTTTCTAACTCATCAATATACATATTATACATTTCATTACTTACTAAAGATTTTATGGTGTGGTAATCAAAATCCATATATGAAGTTTGTAAATTTTTATATATTTCAAATGTATTTTTAATAAATTCATCTTTATTAAAAGATTTATCTAGTACAATATTTTTCTTGTTTGAACCCATATAAGTTAAAACTGCAAGTCCACCTAACGAAAGTATAGTAATAATTATTATTAAAGGTGTCATATCATCATTACTATTTGAATCAGTATTAGTATTCAAATCATTGTCTTCAAAATCTGAATCATAATTTGAATTATCACGATTAGAATCATAACTAATATCAAATTCATCCTCTGCATCTACTTTTTGTATATTATAAAATGGAATAGATATAAGAACTAAAGATAAACATATTATAGTTATTAAATTAATACTTTTCATATCCTCACCATTTTAATTTTAGCACATATTTATGTTTTATTAAATACGAAAAAAGTATAAACTTTTTTGTTTACACTTTTTAATCTAATAATTCTTGTTCTAGTGCCTCTAGCGGTTCTTCATTTAATCCTTCTATTTCAAGTTCATAATTTACATTTCTATACTTTTTAGCACCCGTACCTGCAGGTATTAATTTACCTAAGATAACGTTTTCTTTTAATCCTTCAAGTTTATCAACTTTTCCATGTATTGCTGCATCAGTAAGTATACGAGTTGTCTCTTGGAATGAAGCAGCTGATAAGAATGAATCTGTTTCAAGTGATGCTTTTGTAATTCCAAGTAGAACTGGTCTACCTGTTGCAGGGCGTTTACCTTCAAGTATTAATTCTTTATTTACATCTGTAAATTTATTTATATTAACCATTGTACCTGGTAAGAAGTATGAATCACCAGAATTGATAATCTTAATCTTTGAAATCATACGTTTAGCAATAATTTCAACGTGTTTATCAGATATATCAACACCTTGAGACCTATAAACTTTTTGTGTTTCAGATAGAATATATTGTTGTGTGGTAATAGGGTCTGTTACAACTAATAACTCTTTTGGATTAATAGCACCATAAGTTAATTTTTGTCCAGCCTTTACCTCTTCTCCTACTTCAACAGCAAGTTTAACACTATAATTAGTTGAATGTTTACGAGTTTCTACATCATTCTTTATATGAATAATATATTTACCGTTTTCTTCATCTATCTTAGTTATAACACCA
>CANRBR010000063.1 GCA_947628915.1 uncultured Bacilli bacterium
GCAAGTTTACCCTCTTCTTCTAAACTTAAAAGTTTAATCTGTCCTATTTCTTTTAAATACATTCTAACCGGATCATTTATTGTTAAATCTTTTGTAAGGGTATTATCATCTAATAATATCTTATCTTCTGAGCCATCACCCTCTTCATTTTCAGATATTACTGAAATATTGTTTTCATTAAATACATTATATAATTCATCCAAACTATCTGCATCAAGGTCTAATCCTTTAAGTGAAGCCGCTAACTCTTCATAAGTTATAAAGCCTTTTTCTTTTCCTTTTTTTACTAATTCTTCTTTTCTTTCATCAAACGTTTTTATCTCATCTATCATTTTCTTCTCTCCTTAATTTTATTTCAAGTGCTTTTTTAGCAAGTTCTAATTTTTTACTATAGTCTATCTCACTTTTTATTTTATCTTTATATATCTTTACTTGATTTTTTTCGTTATACTCTTTTATATTATTTAAATAATCATCTATTTCATCGAAGTTAATGTTATTTGGCATATCAAGTGAAGTAATCTCTCCTACTGCTTTTATAGAATCGGTATCATCATCTAAATATGTTATTAAATCTGCAACATCCATATAACCGTTATCTTTATAAAACTGGTTTATTTGGAATGCTAAATGCCTATATATATCTGTTGGCATATGTGTAATCTTTTTTTGATACATCTTTATTACATCAGGGCTTTGTAACATATAGTAAATTAAGTTTCTTTCTGATTTAACATATTTATCAGTCTTTTTTATTTTTTTAGGTATTTCTTTTTTAGATATTTCTTTTTTAGTCAATCTACTTTTAATTAAGTTTATATCTATATTAGTCTCTTCTGATAATTTACTAATACTTACTTCTTTAAGTATATCATCATCTATTTTATCTATTTCGCTTATCATTTTATTTATGTAGTTAGCCATGTCTTCTGTTTTGTTTAAATCGTACTCGCTTTTTAATTCTGACTTTCTAAACTCCATTACATTCATAGCATTATTTATTTTATTTATGAATGCTTGTCCACCATTTTTAATTATGTATTCATCAGGGTCACTATTATTTTCAAGTCTTACTATTTTAGGACTAATACCTAGTTTTGATAATTCTTCTATTGCTGATTTAGTTGCTTTAAGTCCAGCAGCATCCCCATCAAAACAAAGTATTACATTATCAGATAGTCTTCTAACTAACATAGCCTGTTCCTTACCAAATGCTGTACCAAGTGCGGCTACACAGTTTTTTACTCCAACTGTATATGAGCGTATTACATCCATAGGACCTTCCATAATAATTATACTATGAGTTTTTCTAACCTCTTCACGAGCTCTGTGGTAATTATATAAGAGTTCTCTTTTTTTAAATATATCAGTCTCTTTTGAATTTATGTATTTACTGTCGTTTTCACCATTATATATTCTACCGTTAAATCCAACTACTTTGCCGTTTAAATCGTACAAAGGAAACATTATTCTATTTCTATATACATCGTATAAATCAAAACCGTTATCGTTTACAAGTCCACTTCTTATAAGTAATTTATCATCGTATTTTTTTGACTTTAATAATTTAGTTAACATGGTGCTATCATCTAAGGATAACCCTATTCCAAACTCTTTTATTACACTATCATCTAAATCACGGTTGTGAAGATATGTTCTAGCACCCTTACCTTTTTCAGTATTTATATTATTTTGATAAAATTTAAAACTTAAATCATATATATCGTATAAATCTTGATACTTGTTTTTCTTACTAACATTTCCTATATCTACTATAATTCCAGCTTTATCTGCACATTTTTTTACTGCTTCCATAAAGGTTATATTTTCAAAGTCTTGAATAAATTTAAATACATTACCTGTCGCTCCGCAAGAAAAACAAGTATATATCTGCCTTTCAGGTGAAACACTCATGCTTGGTGAATGGTCATCGTGAAATGGACAAACCCCAAAATAGTTTTTACCTCGTGGGGTTAATTTAACATAACTAGATATGACATCTACTATATCAATACTATTTCTAATTTCATTTAATTTATTAGTATCTACTTTCATTTAACCACATCCTAATTACCCCTATAATTAATAAACGACAAAAAAATTAAATTTCCTTTTTTTTTGTTAAATTTTTATAAAAAAATTGTATTTTTTTCAATTTTATAGTCAGTTTTATACTTAAGTTCGCGTATAAGACGAAAAAGTGCATCATCTTTCTGTTTGGCTTCTATCATAACATCAAAATCTCTATTTGTAAACTTTATTTTCTCTAAAAAGTTAATAAAATCATCACTATTTATATAATCGTTGTGACTTCTTTTATTCTTTTTATCTTTAGGAGATGAAAAATGCACTTTAGGAATTCCCACCCATGTATTAAATATTCTTTCTATATAATCTTCTATTTTTTCATTATTTCTGTTTACTTTAAAATGGTGGTAATCAAGAACCATAGGAATGTTAAGTTTTTCACATATACTAAGTACATTTCTAATATTAAAACTCTTATCATCGTTTTCAAGTACTATTAAATCTTTAATATCTTTATCAAGTTTGTTAAAGTTTTCTATAAATCTATTAATAGATGCTTTTTTACCATTTGCTTTACTTCCTACATGGAGTACTAATTTAGACTTTATTTGCATGTATTCATACATTTTACGATAATTTTTGAGTATATTAATTGTAGATGCAACGACATCTTTACTTGTACTGTTTAATACAGTATAAGCACTTGGATGCATATCTACTCTTAAGTCATTTTCTCTTATTATATCACCTATTTGTTTATAGTTATCTTTATATTTATCAAAGAAGTCGTATTTAACTAGAGGATGAGTTAGTAAAGGTATTAACTCTGAAGTCATTCTAAAGAATACTATATCATTTCTAATATTATATTTTAAAATGTTTTCTAAACCTTTAAAGTTACTAACAATTACTTCATCTAACTTTTTAAATGCTTTATCACCTAATCTTTTATAATTTGTATATGTAAGTGTATGTGATGATGTTTCATTTATAGTAACAGGAACACATGCATATCCAAGTCTTATTTTCATACTATCACCAATATTAGTATAAATAGAAAGGAGTTTTTTATGAGTCTTAAAACCTCAAGAATTATTAGTGCGACTTGCATATTTTTACTGTGTTTTTTATTTCACTCTTTATATGAATTTTTACCAAATAGTCTTACTGCAATATTTTTTCCTGTTAATGAATCCATTTGGGAACACCAAAAGTTAATGTTTACGAGTGTGGTTATGTGGGGAATAATAGATTATATAATTTTAAAGAAGTGTAGTGTTAAATATAATAACTTTTTTACATCTCTATTTGTATCCGCACTAACTATAATACCAATATTTTTAGTTATCTATCTTCCATTTTATTATAAGATAGGTCCTAAAATGTTTTTAAATATTGGAGTTATGGGAATTGCAATAATACTATCACAAGTTATAAGTTATTTTATATTAAAGTCTAAAGACTTTGATAAATTAAATATCGTATCTTTTATACTTATTATAGTATCTTATATAGTATTTGCATATTTAACTTATAACCCTATAAAGACAGAACTATTCTTTGATACAAAAGATGAAAAATATGGAATAAATAATTACAATATTTAATCCATAATAAAAGAGAGCATTGCTCTCAATCTATATAAACACCTTATCTTATGATAAGAATGGGTGTAGCAAAATGCACTTAAACACTCTAATTATAGTATATCTATATTAACTAAAATTTATTCATGTTTATCTAATAATAATATATTCTAAGTTTTTAATTGTGTTAATTAAATTAGCTCATATTCTTTTGATATTATTCTTTTATCAGAAGAATATTCAATAATATATCTATTATTTCTTTTGCAAATTATTATACCTATAGTTTTATCATGCGTTATCTTTTTTACTGCTGTGTCTATATAATTCATATAAACCTGTATTTGACCGATGTGTTCCTTCTTTAAAGCAGTTACTTTTAGTTCTACTACTACATAACAATTATATTCTATATTAAAAAGAAGTAAATCTATATAATTATAATCACTACCAAGTTTTATTTTGTATTCACTTTCTATATAAGTAAAACCTATACCTAATTCTTTTAAAAAGTTATCTAAATCTTCTAATATAAGTTTCTTTAATATTGCCTCACTTATCTTTTCATAGTTATAACTATTTTTAATAAGTATTGGATTTTTTATAAAATCGTTTATTTTAGGCTTTTCTTTTGTAATTAGTTTATTCTTAGTTTTATCATCTAATCTTTCGTATTCTTTATTTTGTTTCTAAGTTCTCTTACTCCTAAATTTTGTTCTTCTGTTATTTTTATATAATAGTTTATTTTACTTATATCATCAAACTTTAATATTTCTACATAATGACTCCAAGTTAATTTGGTCGACAGTGTCGACCAATTCTTAAAAGTTATATAAAATTGTCTTATACGCCTTAATGTTCTTGCGTTATATATTTTCCCAACTTCACTAACTAGTTTTAAAGAGTATTCATTAATTAAACTATCTCCATATTTAGCTCTTTTCTCTCCTCCTTGGGCATCAACTAGTAATTTCCCAGCATTATAATAAGTAATTAAATCACTTCTATTTTTTGAATAATCCTTAACTTTTTATATATTTCATTATTTATTAACTCTTGTTTTATTTCATTATAATAATTCATACTTCACTTCCTAACTTATATACAGTTTCATATATTCTTTCATCAGATGAATATTCAAG
>CANRBR010000064.1 GCA_947628915.1 uncultured Bacilli bacterium
AAGAGAAAATAGTAGACTTGGATAACGACCATTTCTTTGACTCTGGTGCGGTTACTGTTGAAGGAGCGACACTTCACTGTTGGAAAGCAGGAGGACACGGGGAAGAGACATATCTTCAAGTAGTTGAAAACTCTTGCAACACAGGTTTTGTAAATCTAGGATTAAAACTAGGTAAAGAAAAACTATTTAACTATATAGACCTTTTTGGATTTGGTAAAAAAACAGGAGTAGACTTAAATGGAGAATCAAATGGAATACTATTTAATGTAGATAAAATAGGGGACTTGGAACTTGCAACTACTGCCTTTGGTCAAGGTGTATCTGTAACTCCAATACAACAAATAACAGCAGTATCTGCTGCAATTAATGGGGGAATACTTTATAAGCCATACATAGTAAAAAGTTTAAATGAACCTGAGACTAATAGTGTTATACTTGAAAATAATCCTCAAATAGTTAGAAAAGTAATAAGTGAAGATACGAGTATTAAAGTTAGAAATGCACTAGAAAGTGTAGTTGCTAAAGGTACAGGACATAATGCATATATAGGAGGGTATAGAGTAGGAGGTAAAACAGGTACTGCTCAAAAGGCTGTAAATGGCGCTTATTTAAGTGGTAATTATATAACTAGTTTTATAGGTTTTCTTCCTGCAGATGACCCACAAGTTGTAGTTTATATAGCAATAGATAATGCTAAAGGAATAACTCAGTATGGTGGTACTGTTGCTGCTCCTATTGCTAAAAATGTATTATTAAGTGCGATAGATATACTCGGTATAGAGAAAAGAGAAAATGAAATAGAAAGAGAATATAACTACTTTGATAAACAGTATGCAATAGTTCCTAATGTAGTTGGAATGAGTGTAAAAGACGCAATTAAAGAATTAAAAAAGTTTAAAGTAGAATATAGTGGTACAGGTGAGGTTATCACATATCAATCACCTAGTGCGGGTGAAAGTGTATACGAAGGAGAAACCATCCGTTTACTTCTTGATGAATAAATAAAAATATTATATAATAATTTAGGTGATAGAATGAAAAATAAAGTTGTAGTAATTGGATGTGGGAATGTAGGTATGAGTTATTGTTATGCATTACTTAATCAAAGCACATATGTAAATGAACTAGTACTTATAGATATAAATGAAAGAAGACTTGAAGGAGAAGTAATGGATTTAAATCACTGTCTTGCCTATAGTCCATCTAAAATAAATATAAGTCTAGGTAATTATAGTGACTGTAAGGATGCTAAAATAGTTGTAATAGCAGCAGGAGCTAATCAAAATGTTGGAGAAACTAGAATGGATTTGATACATAAGAATAGTAAAATATTTAAATCCATTGTAGATAGTGTTATGGATAGTGGATTTAATGGAATATTTTTAGTAGCTACTAATCCTTTAGATGTAATGACATATATTACTTATAAGTATTCTAATTTACCATATAATCAAGTGCTTGGAACAGGAACTACCCTTGATACTGCAAGACTTAGATTTTTAATAAGTGAGAAAGTAGGAGTAAGTCCAAAAGATATTCATGCATATGTAATGGGAGAACACGGAGATTCTGAATTTGTTCCTTGGAGCAATGCAAATATTGCTCTAAAAAGTTTAGATGCATATCTAACTTTAGAAGAAAAAGAAAAAATAGAAGATGATGTTAGAAATTCTGCATATGAGATAATTGAGAGAAAAGGTGCGACATACTACGGAATAGGTATGTGCCTAGTTAGAATAACTAATGCTATACTTGGAGATGAAAATGTAATACTTTCAGTATCTGCATATGATAAAGAAAATGATATTTATATATCAACTCCTGCTATAGTAAACAGTAGTGGTGTGAAAGAAAAGATATATGTACCATTTAGTGAAGTAGAAAAAGAAAAAATAAAAAACTCTATTAGAGTTATAAAAGATGCTATAAACAATTTATAGTATTTTTTTGATTAAAAAAGGAAATTGCAAAGTTTTGTCGTATGATATATAGAAGAACTTGAAGTTTCAAAATGGAACTTCAAAAATTACTAATGTTGGTGATAAATTTCTAAGGTTCCATTTTGGAACCTTAGAATTAAAACATTGATTTATCATTTAAAAAATAGAAAGCATATTATAAATCTTGTCCTACTTTTATATTACTTGAATAAAATTTATTAGAGGGATTTTATGGTAATATTGACTAAAGCAGTACTTGTAATGATGATAAGTTTAATTTTATCTATTGCAACTGGTATATTTTTAGTCCCACTTTTAAAAAGATTAAAAGCAGGGCAAAGATTAAGTAAATATTTAGAAGAAAAACATAAAGAAAAACAAGGTACTCCTACTATGGGGGGATTAATATTTATAATACCTACAATAATTGTTATGATTATCATGTACTTATTTGGTAAAGTAGAGTATTCAACGACTATATTAATAGTTATATTAACATTTATCTTCTATTCACTTATAGGATTTATAGATGACTATTTAATAATAAAAAGGAATAACAATAAAGGGCTTAGTGAAGCAGCTAAATTTATAATGCAAGTAATAGTAGCTATTATATTTTTCTATCTATTTATGAAAAGTGGTAATGAACCTTTACTTTGGATACACACTCTAGGTATAAAACTAGATATTGGTTTTTTATATGGAATAGTAATACTTGCTGTTTTAGTATCTAGTTCAAATGCAGTAAATATTACAGATGGCCTTGATGGTCTTGCAGGAAGTTTATCTTTAATTGCTTTTCTAACACTCGGTATAATTAGTTATAATACAGGTTGGCTAGAAGGGTATGAGGAGGTCTCGCTATTTTGTTTTTCTTTAGTAGGTTCTTTAATAGGATTTTTAGTATTTAATCTAAATCCTGCTAAAGTATTTATGGGAGATACTGGTAGTTTAGCCTTAGGTGCGGTAATGGGGGCTATTGCAATACTAACAAGGCATGAGATATTATTAATTGTAATAGGAATAGTATTTGTAATAGAGACACTTACTTGTATAATACAAAGAGTATATTATAAATTTACTAAAAAAAGATTATTTTTAATGACACCAATACATCATTCATTTGAAAAGAGAGGTTATAGTGAAAGAGAAATAGTTAAAATATTTTCTTTAATTGGTATACTTGCTAGTATGATAGCCATAATATTTGGGGTAGTATTGTAAAAAGACTTAAAATGTGGTACTATAAACTAGGATGGTGATAAAATGAGTAAAGGTTTAAAAATAGGAATAATAGTTGCAGTTGTAGTATTACTAATTGGATTATTTATTGGAGGTAATTACAATACTCTTGTAAGTAAAGAAGAAAAAGTAGATAGTAAACTATCTGATGTATCAGTTCAACTTGAAAGAAGAGCAGATTTAATACCTAATTTAGTAAATACAGTTAAAGGTTATACAACTCATGAAACAGAAGCAATAGAAAAAGTAACTACTGCAAGAGAAAAACTAGTAGGAGCAAAAACAGTAGATGAGATGGCTAGTGCGAATAACGAACTTAATACTGCTTTAAACAATCTATTTGTAATAGTAGAAAATTATCCTGACTTAAAAGCAGATAGTGTATTTTTAAATTTACAAGATGAACTTGCTGGAACAGAAAATAGAGTAGCAGTCGCAAGAAAAGATTATAACGATGCAGTTAATTCTTATAATACTGCTATAAAAAGATTTCCAAGTAATATACTAGCAGGTATGTTTGGATTTGATAAAAAAGAATACTTCGAAGTAGATGAGGGAAAAGATGAAGTTCCTGAAGTTAAATTCTAATAGGATTATTTATTTAATCCTTATCTTTTTATTTTCAATAACTAATGTTAAAGCAATAGTAAAACCTACTAATAACTTTTATATAAACGATTATGCAAATATTATAGATGATGCTACAGAAGAATATATACTAAATAAAAGTATAGCTTTAAATAATGCAGATGGAACTCAAATAGTAGTTGTTACAGTTGAAAATTTAGAAGGTAACTCTTTAGAAGATTATGCAGTTGAATTATTTAGAAGTTTTGAAATAGGAGATAAAGAAAAAAATAACGGATTACTTCTTTTAATAACTAAAGAAGAAAGGCTATCTAGAGTAGAAGTTGGATATGGTTTAGAAGGAATACTTCCTGATGGTAAAACTGGTAGATTTCAAGATTTATATATGGTACCTTACTTTAAAGAAAATAACTTTAATGAAGGAATAAAAAATGGATATGATGCTTTTTATAGTGAGATAGTTAAACTAAATAATTTAGATATAGAATATACTAATCCAAGAAGTACGACAAATGATGAATCATTTGGATTAGTTTTAATTGGCTTAGTAATAGGAATCGTTTTAGGCACGGTAGCTAGAATTACTAAAAAAAGAGATATAATATCTTTAGTATATGTGACTATATTTATAATATTATTTTTCTTACTTCCAAAGTATTTTGGAGTACTTATTGCAAACCTATTCGCATACTTCGTATCTGCCTATGCAACATTAGATATGTTATATTTTGCAACTTTCTTTGGAGGTAGAGGAGGCTCTGGAGGTTCTTCTGTTGGAGGAGGAAGCTCACGTGGATTTTAGTAAAAGTTAGTACTTATTTTTTTCTTAAAAATGTAAACATTAGAATAA
>CANRBR010000065.1 GCA_947628915.1 uncultured Bacilli bacterium
GATATATAAGTTTTCCAAAAGACACAACAAGAATATTTCAAAATTTACATGTATTAGAAGAAGTAGAATTAAATTTAGTAGACACATCAAACGGAACAAATATGAATTCTATGTTTAATGGATGTACAGTGCTAAAAAATATTAATCTTATAGGGATAAATACAAGTAATGTAATAGATATGCAATCTATGTTTAATGGCTGTAGTAGTTTAAATGAAATAAAAGGGCTTGATAAGTTTAATACATCCAAAGTTGCAACTATGTTGGACATGTTTCGTGGTTGCTGTGGTTTAACAGAACTAGATTTAACGGAATTTGATACGGGCAAAGTAGCAAGTATGGTTAGAATGTTTAACGGTTGTACCAATTTAAAAAAAATTAAAGGAATAGAAAAATTTAATACAGAAATTGTAGAAGATATGGGTTCTATGTTTAGTGGTTGTAGTAGTTTAACTTCAATTAATGTAAGTAGTTTTAATACCTCAAAAGTAAATAGTATGGGTGGAATGTTTGCAGGCTGCAGCAGTTTAGAAGAATTAGATGTAAGTAATTTTGATACATCTCAAGTAAAATATATGGGTTCCATGTTTAATGGTTGTAGTAGTTTAACAGAGTTAGATTTAAGTAAATGGAATACTTCAAAAGTAATAAGTATGGGTGGTTGGCAAGCTGGAATGTTTGGTGGTTGTAGCAGTTTAAAATCGATTATATTTAGTAAAAATTTCAATACATCTAATGTAACAAGTATGCAAGAAATGTTTAGATATTGTAGTAGTTTAACAGAATTAGATTTAACAAGTTTTGATACAAGTAATGTGGTAGGAATTCGTGATATGTTTGGAGGATGTAGTAGTTTAACAGAGTTAGATTTAAGAAGTTTTAATATATCAAGTGATATAGATGGTATGGGGATTTTTCGTGGAACTCCTAAATTAACTAAAATTTTAGTAACAAAGTCTAGATGGAACGGTATAGGTGAATTAAATGATGCAAGACTAGTGTATTATGATGATGAAGGTAATGAAATTAATTAGAGTGTGCAACACTCTTTTTCTATACTAAAATATAATTTATATGATATAATAATTCTAGGTGGTATTATGGGTACTGATATATATACATCTACAGAAAATAAAAAAATTAAAAATATAAAAAAACTTTATACTAAAAAGTATAGAGATGAGTTTAATGAATTCATAATAGAGGGAGAACACCTCGTTTTAGAAGCAAATAAAAATGGATACTTAAAATACATAATATTAGAAGAAAATAGTAATATCGATATAGATATTGATAAAATATATGTTACAGAAAATGTTTTAAAATATATAAGTGAACTAGATACACCTCCTAAAGTACTTGGTGTTTGTTCTAAAATAAATGAAAAAGAAATAGGAAATAAAATACTTATATTAGATGGAATTCAAGATCCAGGTAATCTTGGGACGATAATTAGAAGTGCTGTTGCATTCAATATAGATACTATAATACTAAGTAAAGATACAGTGGATCTGTATAATCCTAAAGTACTTAGAGCCACACAAGGTATGATATTTAATATAAACATAATAGTAAAAGATTTAAAAGATATAATATCTAAACTAAAAACAAACTATAAAATATATGGAACTAAGGTAAATGGTGGAAAAAACTTAAAAACTATTGAAAAGTGTGAGAAATTTGCTATAATAATGGGAAATGAGGGTAATGGTGTTAAAAAAGATATTTTAGATATGTGTAGTGACTATATTTATATAGATATGAATAAAAGATGTGAAAGCTTAAATGTTGCAGTTGCTACAAGTATTATATTATATGAATTAGATAGTAGGTAATTATGTTAGTATATTTAGGTAAGATAGTAAATACTCACGGAATCAAAGGAGAACTTAGAATTATAAGTGATTTTAAATATAAAGATACAGTATTTAAAATAAATAATAAGATTTATATAGATAATAAAGAATATATAATTAAATCATATAGACATCATAAAATATATGATATGATTACTCTAGATGGTATTGATGATATAGATAGTGCTTTAAAATTAAAAGGTGAATATGTATATATATCTAGGGAAGACTATAAATTTGATGGTTATTTAAATGAAGATTTAATAGGACTTGATGTATACGATAAAGATATATATAAAGGAAAAATAGTTGATATCGTTAAATCTAAAAAATATGATTTACTTGTAATAGATGGTATAAAAAGACATATGGTGCCAAATATAAAAGAGTTTATAGAAAATGTAGATTTAGATAAAAGACAAATAAATATTAAATATATAAGAGGTTTAGATAATGAAAATTGATATACTTACTTTATTTCCATCTATGTTTGATGGATTTATGAATGAATCTATAATTAAAAGAGCAATAGACTTTAAAAAAGTAGAAATAAATATATATAATATAAGAGATTATTCTAAAGATCCACATAAAAAAGTAGATGATTATGGCTTTGGTGGAGGTAAAGGAATGGTTCTTAAAATAGAACCTATATATGATGCTTTAGAAAGTATCAAAACAAAAGATTCTAAAATAATACTTATGACCCCACAAGGTATTAAATATAATCAAGAAAAAGCCTATGAATTATCAAAAGAAAAACATTTAATAATTATTTGTGGACACTATGAGGGATTTGACGAAAGAATTAGAAGTCTTGTAGATATGGAAATAAGTATTGGGGATTTTGTACTTACGGGTGGAGAGATTCCTGCTATGGCAATAAGCGATAGTATTATTAGATTAATTGATGGAGTAATTGAAGAACAGTCTCATATAAACGATTCATTTAATAATAACTTACTAGATTATCCAGTATACACACACCCTGTAGATTTTAAAGGTATGAAAGTACCTGATGTATTAATTTCAGGACATCATGCTAATATAGATTCCTGGAGAAAAGAAGAACAAATAAAAAGGACTAAAGAAAGAAGACCAGATTTATTAGAAAAGAGATGATTTTATGAATGAAAAACATTATTATGTCTGTAAAAAAGGTAATAATAAAGAAATTATTTATCTTGATTATGATAAATTAAAGGGTTTTGATTTTGAACCTAGAAATAATGTTAAATATGATGGAATCGTTGTTAATAAAATGGTTATAATAAAACCATCTATGATAGAAAAGGTTTTAAGAAAAAAGATAAAAAGAAAATTAAATTTATATTTGAATCTTATAATAAAATTTATAGAGAGTGATGATAGCGATAATGGAGATGCTTTGATGGAAGCACTCAATGATTTAACTAGGTATAAAAATATTATCAACTATAAATATAAGAAGTATTTGGATGAAAAATATTTGAATATATTACTTAAAAAAATTGCTTTACTTGAATACGAACTCAATTCAAGATTGATTAATTATAAAAAACTTTATGACTACGAAGAAGAAATGACAACTCATAGGAGGAGATAATATGCCAAATTATAAGTTAGGAATAGGAACTAAAGATAACTCTAGAATAATAGAATTTGAAGGTAAACCACATTTAAATATTCTTAGAAATTTAGATGAATTTACAAGTGAACTTAAAGACGAAAGAGAGTTAAAACAATATTTATTTAATAAAGGGTTAATTGACGAAACAGAATTAAGAAAAAGTGTATGGGTAAAATATAAACATGTTAAAGTAAAAAGTCTTCCAGTTATATATAAAGATATGAAAAAGTATCTAGAGTATGATTATTTAAAAAACAAATTAATGAGCTTATCAAACAATTTAGACTTTCTAGAGAAACTTGCAAGACATTATAGTATGGGGAATGAAAAATATAATACTCAAGGGTTAAATGTCCACGATATAAGACTTTATCTTAGTATGGTAAGAAATAATGTAAATTATGATATAGATGATTTAAAAAAGTTATTAGAAAATGCATTAAATAGTTTATTTAAAAAAGCAATATTTAGAGAAATAGAAAGTGATACAGGAGAGGTTAAAGAAGATTATAGAGGATTTAGAGATTTAGCGCTTTTTATCTATAATTTTGAAAGAGATTTAAATAAAAAACAAGTAATTAATATTCAATCTTCGATGTTGGAAAGTGATACAAAAGATGAAGAATTTACTAGTGATGACTCTGGCAAATGGGTATTGAGTAGTGAAGGAGACCCTGATTTTCCTCCTAATTCTGAAGAAGAAGCTCAATATTTAAGATATTTAGAGGAGTTAGAGAATAGTGAAGAGGAGCGTCATTATAGAAGATGATAAAATATCTTCTTTTTTGTTCATGGCAATCGCTTAAAAATTTTAAAAGTTAACTGATACTTGGAATAATTTCAAATATCAGTTTTTCTATGTTAGCG
>CANRBR010000066.1 GCA_947628915.1 uncultured Bacilli bacterium
TATTTTATCACTGCCACCCCCCCCCCCTGTCAAGGGGAAGAAAAAAATTAGAAATTGGAAATTTTCTAATTTTTATTTTAAATAAGGTACATCTTCTCCAAATGGTTGTAATTTAGCCTCTTCTTGAATTATCAACTCTTTCTTTGCTAAGTTAAATACTTTAAAATACTCTTGTATATAAGCTTGCCTATTACTTAATAAAGCACTCTTTTGATTTTCATTTAAATTTGAAAAATAACTATCAGTTGCTGCTTTAACCATAAATTCCATTTCTTCTTTAGTCATAATTATCGCCTATAATTCTACATTGTGATATACATTTTGTACATCATCTACTTCATCTAACATAGTAATTAATTTATTGAATGTTTCTAAATCTTCACCAGTTAAAGTGATTCTATCTTTTGGTAAAAGTGATATTTCATCTACTGTAAACTCTACATCTTTAACACTTGTAATAGCTTCTTTAATCTTATATAAATCATTAGGATTACCATATATTAAAGTACTATCGCCATCAATTTCTATATCTATAAAATCTATATCGTTTTCTATTAAAGCATTCATAACTTCATCTTCAGATAGTCCACTAAATCCTACTACACATAAATTATCATACATATATGAAACACTACCCATAGCTCCCATTTTAACATGACACTTATTAACAACTGCTCTAACGTCACTAACACTTCTATTTACGTTATCTGTTAAACATTCAACCATAAGTGTAGAACCACCTGGTCCGAATATCTCATAAGTAAGGGTTTGATAGTCCTCTCCTGCTCCACTATTTACTTTATCTATTGCTCTTTTAATTACATCAGAAGGAACTTGTTCTTTTTTTGCCTTTTCTATTAATCTTTTTAAACTTGGGTTACCTTCAGGAGTAACACCACCATTTTTTGCTGCTTGATAAATCTCTTTAGCATACATTCCATATAATTTTCCTTTTGCCGCACCAGTCTTAGCTTTCGCAGCTGCTATGTTTGGAAATCTTCCCATATCATCTCATCCTTTCTTTATATTATCATAACTTTAATCAATTAATCGCCGTTTTGGGACTTCTTTAAAGCATCAAAAGCCGCTAGTTGTTCTGCTTCTTTTTTACTATGAGCTTGGCCTTTTCCATACACTATATTATCTATTTTTACTTCTACTGTAAACGTTTTATCGTGTGCTGGGCCTGACTCATCTACTATAACATATTCTAAACTCTTCTTATCAGTTTGAACTAATTCTTGTAATACTGACTTATAGTCATCAAAAAAATCGACAGTTTTATCCTCTATTAAAGGAATAACGTGTTTATATATAAATTTCTTTACTTCTTCATACCCTAAATCTAAATATATCGCACCTATAAAAGATTCAAATATATCTGCAACTATTGCTTTTCTATATTTACCACCTTGTTCTTCCTCACCATGTCCAAGTCTTAAATATTCATTTAACCCAAGTCTAGTCGAATATTCAAAGTTTGCATTTTCACATACATAGTGACTTCTATACTTAGTCATTTTACCTTCTTCGTATTCAGTATTTTTATATAAATATTCACTTATTATAAGTTCTAATACTGCATCTCCTAAGTACTCTAATCTCTCATAACTCTTTACTCCATTTTCATTGGCATAAGAAGTATGAGTAAGTGCGGTTTCATATAATTTAATATTTTTATAAGGTATTTCTAACTTTTCTAATAAATCCATACATACCACCTATACCATTATAGCAGAAAAAAAGAAAAATAGAAATTCCTATTTTACTTTTTATACATTTTTTAGTATAATGATATAGGTGATTTATGAAATATATACTAATAGGTTTAATTAGAGTATACCAGATGTTGCCATTTAGAGTGCACGATAATTGTAAATTTATACCTACGTGTTCTAACTATGCAATAGAGGCAATAAACGAATATGGCAGTTTTAAAGGTACAATTCTATCAATTAAAAGAATAATGAGGTGTAATCCAATAAGTAAAGGCGGATATGACCCTTTGAGGAGGTAGTTATGAAAAAGTTTAAGATTTTACTTAGTATAATTGTTTTATTTAGTTTAACAGGGTGTTTTGATGATGATTCTATGGATAATATAAGTATATCTACATCATCTTATCCAATAGAATATGTAGTAAATCAACTCTATAAGGACCATAGTACAATTTCTAGTATTTATCCTAAAGATGATGAAACTATAGATTTTGAAGTAACTAATGTTTTACTAGATCAATATAGTGATAATGATTTATTTATATTTAACGGACTATCCGATGAAAAGAATTACGTTAAGTATATGAAAAAAAATAATAAAGATTTAAAGATTATAAACGTAACTGATAATATGTCTTACGATTACTCTATTGAAGAGTTATGGCTTGACCCAAATAATTTACTCAATATTGCTGATAAAGTAAAAACAGGATTAAAAGAATATACTAATACTAAAGTACTTGAAAATGAGATAGATGCAAATTATGAAAATTTAAAAATAGAACTAACTAATCTAGATGGAAAGTTCTACTCTACTTTTAAAAACGAAACTGATACTACTATTATAGTAAGCGATGATGCATTTATGTTTTTAGAGAAATACGGAATTAATGTTATATCTATTGATCCTGATACTGCAAGAGATAAAGATATCAGTGATGCTAAAAAACTTATTAAAGATGGAAGCGTTAAATACTTATTTATAAAGTATAAAGAATCTAATGAAAATACAGACAAGTTTATAAAAGATACAGGTGTTGATACTTTAGAGTTATATACTATGACTAACTTAGAAGATATAAATATGGATCAAAGTAATTATATAACACTTATGAATGAAAACTTAGACAATTTAAAACTTTCTATAAATTAAAACAAGTACAAAATTATACTTGTTTTAATTTTTCAATTTCTTTTAGACTTAATCCGGTTACTTTTGATATGATGTTTATATCGATATTTTCTTTTAGTAGATTTTTTGCTGTAGTTTCAATACCTTGTTCAACTCCTTTAGAAATTCCTTGCTCAATGCCTTTTGCAATTCCTTTAGAGATACCCTGTTCAATGCCTTGATTAAAACCTTTATCTATACCTTTTTGTATTGCTTCTTCTAACTGTTCTTGTTTTATCTCTTCTTCTACTGCTTTATAATCGTATGCTCCTATTACATCCTCGTCATCATTATACTTATCTATCCTTTTATATATATCTTCCATATCTTTATCTCCCTTACACAACTTTTTTGCTTCGTCTTTACTATCAATTCCAAATAGTCCTAAAAATTTAGTTTCACTATCAAGCTCATCTACATTTTTATTATAGCATCTATCTTTGAAATATGGAATATCTATTCTTATTATTTCTATCATATCTGTTAGTCTTTTATGTGTTTCTTTTTCGTATAATGAATAACTCATTATTGGTTTTTCATGAATACCACTATAATCTAAGTTTATCTGTATATGTCTATTTATTCTTTCTAATATACTTTTGGGCATAACATCTTTTGTAATATTCCTAAACAAATAATAAAGGTTTCTTTCTATTAGTCTATTTGTTACTTCACTATTTACTTCTACGTTAACTTTAGTTCCATCTTCTAACTCTACTATTAAATCTACTCTTACATCCCTATCTTTATATGGTCTACCAACTAGTTCACTATTTAGTATCTTTACATCTTTAGGTATTATTCCTAGCACTTCTTTTAAAAGTTTCTTAATAGGAATTAAGTCATCCTCACTTCCAAATACTTTCTTAAACATCAAATCAAATTTTAAGGATATAAATCTTTCTTTTGATTTTATCATATGATTCCTCCAATCTTTTATTCTTTTTTGTGGTCTTTCTATATATATCATACGACAAAACTTTGCGATTTCCTTCTTTTTAGCGAAAAAAATAAAAGTTTTTTCAAACTTTTATTTATTTGTTAAACTTTTTTGATCATTTCTAATTAATAAGTATACCATCAAAGCTATAATTGGAGTTAAAATAATTCCTATAGATTGAATGAACTTATTATTTATGTTAAGCAAAAACTCACATACTAATACTAATCCAACTAAGGATATAAGGATGTTTTTTCGCTTACTTATAAACTTTTTCATAATTCCTTCCTTTTCTTTAAACAAGTGATATTATAGCACATATTTAAAAAAAAGTAAAATCGAGTATGGCAATCGCTTAAAAATTTTAAAAGTTAACTGATACTTGGAATAATTTCAAATATCAGTTTTTCTATGTTAGCG
>CANRBR010000067.1 GCA_947628915.1 uncultured Bacilli bacterium
GGTATCAGAATTTTCTAATATATATGTTACAAGTAATTTATTAGATTTTACTTTGATATCTTTATTAGCCTTAGTATATGCGACATATATAGCATTACTAATAGATTCATCCATAAGTATTTTATCTCTAATCTCATATGTCTTATAGTCCTCTGTATCAAGCATTACATCTTCTTGTTTTAACACTTTAAAGTCTTTATTAAATAAAGATATAATGAGTGTTGGAATAGATGCCCTATATTCTCTAACATATGCGAGATTAAAACTTCCACTACTATCGTAGCCATCTATTTCTATTTTATCACTTACATCGCTAATCCCACCAGGAGCATCTATATAATATGGAAATCTAATAGTAAATACTATTAGTATTAATATCATACATATTATAAATTTATAGTTATTCTTTATATATTTCATTTTATCACCATTATATATTTATGATATCATTTTAATAATTATTTATCAAGAAAAAAGATAGCATAAACTATCTTGTTAACACTTTTACTGATGTATTTATTTTTGCTTCTTCTTCTGGCATCATTATACCATCTTTTATAGCATATCCTGTGTACCCTTGTAATACATATTGTTGGTAGTCTTCATAACTTCTATATGTTACATCATGTATTGTATAAGTTCCGTCAGGATTAATTACACCTTTCCCCGTTTCAATGCTTGATGTGTTATCACTAGAATTTTGTGTGGATGGTTTTGTTGTTTGTGTACTAGATGATGAACCAGTATTAGCATTAGAACTAGTATTAGATTGAACTGATGCCTCTTTTGGTGGATAAGGACTTGTTGATAATTCTTTTTTAGCACGTTCTAATCCTTCTTTTGTCATAACAGTACCTTTTGGAATAACTACACCCCAGACTGTACCATCACCTGTCCATCCATAATAATTTTGGTCAGCATAAGTATTTTTTCCAACTTCTTCTTTTTCAATTTCTTTACCTAACTCTGGATCATATTGGTAATTAGGTGATTTATCTCCTTTACCAGATTCCACTGTCTGTCCTGTTTTACCATCGTGAACTTCATAATATTTGTCTTTTTCTTTTACATTACCATCACTTGGGTCTACATATAAAGTATCATTTTTAGTATCGACAGAACTATTTCCAACTGTACCCTTTTTAGATGCAGCAGATTCATTAACATATAATTTAGAGTCTTGTTTTACAATATCTTCTTTTTTTAAATTGCCGTCTAAAACTTCTCCATATTTGACACTGCTTTTCTCTGGCATTTCTAAACTGTCACCTAAATCATCTAAAGTCATATCTGTACTTGCAGATATTGAAGGAGTATTTACTTTGTTGTTGTTATTGTTTTTATTTCTTTTAAAAACATGTACTAATCCTGTAACCATTCCTGATAATGCGATAACACCTGCTAAAACAAGAGCTATTACTTTAGCCTTTTTACCTTTACTTTTATTTTTTTGTTTTTTTACTTTTTTAGGTTTTACAGAAATTGCCATTAAATCTTCATTTAAATAATCATCTATAGATTTTATCTTTTTAGCCATACCATTACCCTCTTTCTTCTTTAGGAATATAAAAATTCCCAAGCGTTGCCATATATACTAACACATTTATTCTAATTTGTCAAATCAAAAAAGTGATATTATATTATTATTACCATATATTATATTAAACTATTATTGTTTTTTTACTATATATTATATTTTTTGTCTAGATGCTTTAAAATTTTTTAAAAAAGTATTGCATCTTATAAAAAATTATGATATATTAGATAAGTCTGATGGATCTTTAGCTCAGTTGGTTAGAGCATCCGGCTCATAACCGGGCGGTCATAGGTTCGAGTCCTATAAGATCCACCATTTTTATTTGCGAGTGTGGCGAAATTGGCAGACGCACTAGACTTAGGATCTAGCGGAGTAATCCATGGGGGTTCAAGTCCCTTCACTCGCACCATAAAGAGTTTAAAAGGTAACTCCTTTTTTATCTTAATATCCTTTATTAGACAATTGGTGGATCTTAGGACAACTATGACCACCTAAACTAAGAAAACTTAAAACTGATTAATTAAGTAAAATATGAAAAAAATATACTTAAATACTATAAAAGGTTATAGAAAAATCTATAACCTTTTAATTTTTTTGTATCATATTTAATAAATTTATTTTAAACATATCCTTTTCAGCATGTTGTTTTGATACCATTACACCTTTATAAGTAACAAGTTCAGATGCATGACCTTCACTTAATATATCTCTTGGTTCAAATTTATCTAACATTACTATTTTCTCTTTATTATAAACAGTATAATATAACTTTATATCTCCGTGAACTTTAGAAAACATAGCATCCGTTGGTAATTTAAGTTCATAGTTAGATGTCTGATTAGTTTGGTTTGTAGAAACAAGTTTACCTAAGAAGTTTCCCTCTTTTAAAGACGGATAATATTCAAAATACAATTTTTTGTATGCTAACATATTATATTTTTTAATAGACCTTTCAAGTTTTCTAAACTCGTTTTCATTTACATAATCAAATACATATGCCTCTTTCATAGTTCACCTCCTATATTCTCTTACTATACTATATATATCTTAACACATCAAAAATTCTTTGTCAAACATAAAAACAGCAAAAAAAGTGCATTCAACACTTTTTTTATACTTGTTTTACATTTCCAGTAAATTTATATCCTTTTCCTATTAAATCAGGATCGATTTTATTTTCTGTCCATTTAACATCAGTATAACCCTTTTTAAACTCACATGTTTTATATCTATAATATTTAACTTTTCCATATTTTGGAACTTGTTTTTCCTCATAAACTGTTTTAGTAACTTCTACTTCTTTTTCTACTGTTCTAAAGTCATATACTGGAACTTCTCTAGTCTCATAAACATTTACCGTTTTAAAAACATCAACATCTTTAGTAACTTCTACTACATCATAAACTGGTTCAACAGAGTAAACATCCCATGTATAATATGTTTCATCTTCACAGTAAGAACAAGATTTTCTAGTATGAGGAGTTATATTTTTATAATGTTCACTAGAAGTATTTTGTGGTACTTTAGTACCTTCTCCTACTTTACCAGTTGCAACCTCAATATGTCCAACAACTACCTCTTCTTTAACTGTTTTCTTAGTAGTACCAACTTTTACTTGTTTTGTACCTACTAATACAACCTCTGTGATATAGTCTTTAATATACTTCTCACTTACTTGTCTTTTCTCTTTTACAGTTTTAGTAACAGGTACTTTAACTGTATCATATCCTGTAAGTTCTTCCTCAGTCTTAGTTTCTACTTTAACTAAATCTGTTGGTTTAACTTCTTCTTTTTGCCACTTACTCCACTCTTTACATGTAGTTGAATCCTTAACTTCTATCTTATATTCATATAGATATTTTTTATCTAAAGGATTATCAGGTTTTGGATCATCTTTTGGTGGATTATCAGGTTTGTTATCTGGTTTGTTATCTGGTTTACTTGGATTTGTTGGATTCTTTTGCGTAGTAGTTGTCTCTACTCTTTTCTCACAAACTCCAAGACCTTTACAATAATCATAACATCCTAGATAAACTATGATATAATCTTCATCTTCACCACAACTTAAATTAACTTTAAGTCTATATTCTTCATCATATTTAGTCATTTCAACATATGATTTTTCAGTATCACATGGATTACCATCTTTATCTTTAAGTTTTAAAAGTAAGTGTAAATCATACATCTCACCTAAAGTTAATTTTTTTGATTCTCCAACTTTACTTGGCATTCTTTCATTTGTAAAATATCCTATTGCAGCATCTTTCATTCTAGCAATATTATTTGCAAATATTTCATCATAAAGTACAGATAATCTATCGATATCAAGATTACTTTGTAACTTGTTTACATCCCATCTGGTGGGAAATATCCATAACATTAGAAATACAAATAATAATACTAATAAAAGTGTTAAAAAGAAACTTTTAAATGAGAATTTTTCCTTTCTTTCTTCGTACATAATTCCTCCCCCTTTGAACTAAGTGATATATATACTAACATTATTATTCGATTTTGTCAAGTTTTATGACAAATTTGATTGCGTTTCCAAAGTCGGGAGATTTAAAAAAATACCTTTTAAACAAAATAAAAGTAGCTAATACCTAAA
>CANRBR010000068.1 GCA_947628915.1 uncultured Bacilli bacterium
CCCCCTGTCAAGAGGTAAAAGAAAAATAAAGATAGATTTTTTTCTATCTTTATAGTAGTAAGGAGTGTGTCAAGGATTTAACCTTGCAAATACAATTATATAAGTATATTGTGTATGTAAGTTGTAAATAATGTGTAATTTTTATGAAATTTTTAAATATTCTTTCATTGAATTTGCAATCGCACTTCCAAATTCATCTGTATTATTTAATATCTTTTTCAAATCATTTTCATAATTTATATAAGCAATTTCTATTAAATATGGTTCTGCAACTTGTATCGCATTATAATATTTATTAATTCCTACATCTTCATTTCTACCGTCTACATAAGCATAAGTTTGAGCTCCTCCAACCTCACGTATCATATACATATAAGGGGCACCCACTTTAATATCATATGGTTTATTTCCTTTTTCTAAAGCTTCTTCTTTTGAACTTTCTATATCACGTTCATTAAAGTACTGAAAATATATACCATTATCTATTCTATCAGTGGCCTTTTTTGAATAACCAACAATACTTCCTATATTATTTGCAAATAGTTTAGCTAAATCATAATCTATATCATTTGGAGTATATACTTCAACACCTCCATAAGACATAGTGCCATAATCACTATTCAAGTGTATTGAAATACTAAATTTAGATTTAACATCGTTTGGAATATCTGCTCTACCACCATCTCCATAGTAGTATAATCCCGTATCATCTTCTCTTGTTAATTTTACTTTTAAACCTAGTTTTTCTAATTCCTTTTTAACTTCTAATGATACTTTTAAAGTTAAATCTGCCTCATTATATGTTTTTCCGTCTAATGTGTAAGTAGAGCCAGGATCATATCCTCCATGTCCAGGGTCTATTGTAATATCGTATACATCTACATCATTTGGTAATTTAGTTTCTTTTATATCAAATTCTATATAATTTTTATTTAGTTTTTCATCTATATCAGATTTAAAATCTATTTTATTATTTTTATTATCTTTAGTAATAGTATAATACTCTAGTGTTTTATAATCAGTAGTATTTTCTATTGTATAAAATGATTCTTCTTCATCAACTGTATTTTTTACAAGTAATAAGTATTTCCCTGTTTTTAATTCATCTAAGTTAATTCCTTCATTATTCTTATCAGAAAGATAAAAACAAGTCTTCCCACTATTAGTAAATTTACTATCTACTTGGATTTCATCATCATCATTTTTTAATACTAAAGACGAGTCTCCATCTAATATATTATCTGCGCATCCACTTATGTTCATATGATTTCCAAATATTCTAACATCTTCTAAATAAAACTTTTCTTCCTCTGTTAACTCTAAAACAGTTTTAACATCCTTAACGAAAAACAATTTATATATAGCAACTATCGCTATAATAAATAAAACCACAAAAATCAATCCAAATACTTTCTTCATCTAACCACCTATTTTAATTATAACAAAAAAGTATGATTAATACCATACCCCAAATACAATTGCTGCCATAGAAAGTAGTAATCCAACACACCAGAATACTATTACTATATCCCTTTCATTCCATCCTAGTTTTTCTAGATGATGGTGAAACGGAGTCATTAAGAATACTTTTTTGTGAAAATAAACCATACTTATTATCTGTATCAAACATACTAGAGTTTCAAATACGAATACTCCTGCAACAAATACAAATGTAAGTTCATGTTTTGTAATTATTGCAATAGTTGCAAGTGTCGCACCTAAAGCTAAACTTCCAGTATCTCCCATAAACACTTTAGCAGGACGCGAGTTAAATGCGAGAAATCCTAGAAGTGAACCTACAAGAACAAAACAGAATACTGATATATCAGATGTCCCTGCTATAGCTGGAGAGTTCGCACTTATTAGTGCGAATGTTAGGAATGCTATCATAGATAGTCCTCCTGCTAGCCCATCCAAGCCATCTGTAATATTTACTGCATTTGAACTTGCAACCAACATAAATAATAAGAATATTCCATAAAACCATTTTAAATTTATTTCAATGCCAAGTGTATATACCTCAACTACAGGTTCTGCTCCACTTTTCATATATATAAAGAAAAATATTAAAGCAATTACTACCTGACCTATTAGTTTTTGCATCTCAGTTAGACCTTCGTTATTCTTCCTCTTTATTATCAAAAAGTCATCTATAAATCCTAAGAGTGCATAACTTAAAAATACAAACATAACTATAAATAAATTAGATGAATATTCTATCTTGTTCCAAAGAAGTAATATAATAATCGATAGTATAGTCGGTATTATAAATATTAATCCTCCCATAGTAGGAGTTCCTTCTTTTTCTTTATGTTTTTTAGATAAATAACTACTTAAAGTCTGTTTAGCTTTTAATTTTCTTAAGAGTGGTACAAGTATTACACCAGTTATAATAGATATTATAAATCCAATCATTAGTGCGAGTACTCCTCTAGTTAGTTGATACATATAATCACCTCAAATATTTTAATACAACTTCTTTATCGCTAAAAGGATATTTTTTATCTTTAATTATTTGATAATCTTCATGTCCTTTTCCTAGTAATAATAGTATATCATTTTTTGATAGCATTTGTATACTTTTTCTAATTGCTTTTTTTCTATTTACAATAATTTTATAGTTTTTTTTGTCAAGTTTACATGTTATATCTTTAAGTATTGCTTTAGGTTTTTCAAATCTTGGATTATCACTTGTAAATATCACATAATCGGATAATTTAGTAGATATATCTCCCATTATACTTCTTTTAGTTTTATCTCTATTTCCTCCACATCCTATCATTGTTATAAGCTTATTATGTGAAAGTTTTGATACATTACTTATTATTTTTTCTACCGCATCAGGTGTATGAGCATAATCTACAATAATAGTATTGTCATTATATTCTATAATATCCATTCTACCATCTGGACTAGATAGTTCCTTTATTATATTATTGATATTTTCTATATTAAGTAGTTTTAACAGTATTATCACTATAGAAATATTATAAATATTGTATTCTCCTATTAGTTTAGTAAAATATTCTTCCCAGTTTAGTTTAAAAGTTGAACCTTTTAAAGTGGATATTATATCGCTTATTTTATAATCACTACTGGACTTACCGTATGTTATATTTGTATTGTTATCAAGCAAAAAATAGTCTTTATAAGAATCATCACTATTTACAATTGCAATAGAGTTATTAGTCATATAAAATAGCTTTTGCTTTTCTTTTACATAAGCATCTATAGTTTTATGATAATCTAAATGGTCTTGTGTTAGATTTGAAAAAATAACATAGTCAAATATAAGTGTATCTACTCTTCCCATAGATATTCCTTGACTGCTTACTTCCATTACTACGTATTCTATACCTTTATTTACACATTCAAGTAATAACTCGTATAGTTCATATAGATTGGGGGTTGTGTTAGAAAGTACTCTTTTTTCATTACCTATAAAAAATCCTAAAGTACCTATATAAGCGCACTTAATACCTACTTTATTTAGTGCCTGAAAAATTAAGTTACAAGTAGTAGTTTTACCATTAGTACCAGTCATTCCAATAAGTTTTAATTTCTTTATTTCATCGTAATAGTTATTTTCTAAGTATTCTTTTAAATACTCTTTAGTATCTTTAACTATTATTGTATTAACACTCGTTTCTTCTTTTTCACTAATTATAGTGGTAGCCCCTCTTTTAATAGCATCCTCGATAAAGTCGTGTCCATCTTTATTGATACCTCTTAACGCAATAAAAGTATCACCTTGTAAAACTTTCCTAGAATCTATTTTTATATTCATATAAAAAACACCTCTAGTATATTTTATGAAAATATACTAGGGTGTGAATACATAGTATTATTTTAATTCGTTAATTTCTTTTAAACTTAATCCCGTTACTTTTGATATAAAGTTTATGTCCATATTTTCTTTTAGTAGATTTTTTGCTGTAGTTAATTTTTCTTGTTCAACCCCTTTAGAGATTCCTTGTTTTATACCTTTAGAAATTCCTTCTTTAATGCCTGCTTCTTTTGCATTTTCTAACTGTTCTTGTTTTACTTCTTCTTCTACATATTTATAGTGGTATAATCCTATTAT
>CANRBR010000069.1 GCA_947628915.1 uncultured Bacilli bacterium
CCTGTCAATAGATAAAAAGAAAAAAATTAGGATTTTCCTAATTTTTAATATCTTTTTTTAACTCATATAAAATATTCAACGCTTCCATAGGTGTTATATTTACAGGGTCTATTTCCTTAATTTTCTTTTCAATTATTGACTCCTCTTTAGGCATTACTAAATCGAGCGGAAGTGACTCTTGTATTTTTATATCTCTTTTCTTTTCTTTAGACTCATATACACTTAATATATCACTTGCTCTTTTAATTAAGTTATCTGGCAAGTTTGCAAGTTTAGCTACATGTATACCGTAACTCTTATCGACACTTCCATCTTTAATTTTGTGTAAGAAAGTGACAGTACCATTTTCTTCGTGAGCAGATACATGTACATTTTTTAAGTGTTTTAAGTTATTCTCTAAATCTGTAAGTTCGTGGTAATGAGTTGAAAACATAGTTTTACATTTTATATTATCGTGTATATATTCTATTATTGATTGTGCGAGTGCCATACCATCGAATGTAGCAGTCCCACGTCCAAGTTCATCAAAAAGTACTAATGAATTGCTAGTAGCATTAGAAATAGCATTATTAGCTTCATTCATTTCTACCATAAATGTTGACTCTCCACTAACGAGGTCATCGCTCGCACCAATTCTTGTATATATAGCATCAAATACTTTTAATGTCGCACTTTTAGCAGGTATAAAGCACCCTATTTGAGCCATTATAACTGTTATAGCAAGTTGTCTCATATATGTACTTTTACCAGCCATGTTAGGTCCAGTAATTAAAAGTATATCAGTACCCTTGGGCATATATATATCATTACTTACATATTCGCTACTTAATACTTTTTCAACTACTGCATGTCTATTTTCTTTTATATCTATTATAGGCTCATTTGTAAGAGTTGGTCTAATATAATTGTTTTCTTCTGCAACAGTTGAAAATGATTGTAATACATCTATCTCACTTATTACTTTAGCTATTTCTTGTAACTTTGGTATATATTCTTTAACCTTATCTCTAATACTAACAAATATATCATATTCTAGATTAATTATTCTATCCTCAGCATTAAGTATCATAGATTCTTTTTCTTTAAGTATTGGACTTATATATCTTTCACAGTTACTTAATGTCTGTTTTCTTTCATAGCCATATTCATCTTTTACTAGATTTATCATTCCTTTAGATATTTCTATATAATATCCAAATACTTTATTGTATCCTACTTTAAGTGTTTTAATGCCAGTACGTTCTTTTTCTTCTGCTTCAAATCTAGCAATAAAATCTTTACCATTAGTTCTAATACTTTTGAGTTCATCTAACTCATCATTATAACCATCTTTTATTAAATATCCTTCTTTAAGTCCAACAGGAGGATTTTCATATATAGATTTATCTAAAAGTTCATATAAATCACTTAATGTTTCTATATCTTTAAACTTAATTGCATTTAATATATTTTTTATATCAGGTAAAACTTTTAAAGATGATTTTAACTGTAGTAAGTCTCTAGCATTCGCATTACCAAAAGCAATTCTTCCACTTAATCTCTCTAAGTCGTATACTTCATAGAGTAAATTCTTTAAATCTTCTTTTAATATAAATTCTTCTAGTAGTGTTTCTACTATGTCATATCTTTTATTAATCTCAGTTATATCTATTAATGGATTTTCTATATAGTTTTTAAGCATACGAGAACCCATTGCAGTCTTTGTTTTATCAAGTAACCATATAAGTGAATACTGTCTTTGTTTAAGTCTTAATGTTTCAGTTAATTCTAGATTTCTTTTAGTATGTATATCCATCTTTAAATAGTTAGTATTTACTTTAACTATTGCTTTTTGTAAATGACTTAAACTAGTCATTTTTATCTTATTTATATAAGTTATTAAATGATTAATAGTTTTAACTAATCTTTCATCAGTTATATCTTCTATTACATATTCATATTCTTCTAACTCTTCTATATCATCTGATATAGATACAGATATTTTAAATTGATTTTTTAAAATACTTATTATTGACTTATCAAAAGAAGATGTTACTATAACTTCTTTTAAATCTAAAGATACTATCTCACTTATTAGATTACTTGGATTATGGTCTATTAAAGTCGTATATATAACACCAGTTGTTATATCCGTATAACATATCGCATATACATGATTAAAATCCATAATATTTCCAATATAACTAAATTCATTTTCTTTTAAAGAGTCTGGATTCATAATTGTACCTTTACTTACTATTTGTGTAATACCACGCTCTACTATTCCTTTAGCATCTTTAGGGTCTTCTAATTGGTCACATATACCTATTTTATATCCTTTCTCTACCATCTTTTCTATATATACATTAACTGCATGATGTGGAACTCCACACATAGGGACTCTCTCATCAAGCCCTGCATTTCTACCAGTTAAAGTGAGTTCTAGTTCTCTAGATGTTATTATGGCATCTTCAAAGAATACTTCATAGAAATCACCTAATCTATAAAATATTATTACATCTGGATATTTACTTTTTACTTCTATATAGTGTCTCATCATAGGAGAAACACGCTTTATATCAACCTCAGACATCTTCATTTTAACCACCTAATAATTATTTTATCATTTTATAGATTTTAAATCTAGTTTTTTTTGTTATTAAATTAAGAAAAAAGAGAACTATTTCTAGTTCTACATTTGATTAGTTGAATAATTTTTTCTTTTTACTATAAATAACTAAACCACATATTGCAAGTACTGAAATACCACCTAGTAATAAATATGTTGATATGTTATCTAAAGTATTTGGAACTTCTTCTGCTTTAGTGTCTACATAAGCAAGTGCATAAGTAGAGAATTTATCTGATGAAAATGTTACAGTAGTTTTATCTTCTGAAAGCGTTGTTGGCAATACTTCAACTTTTCCATCGTGTTCTCTAATTATATAGTATGTTCTTTCATATCCTAATTTTAGTGAAGGTAAATTTGTAGGAACTTTTGCTGATAACTTAATTTCTTTAGTAAGGTCTGTTAAATGTTTAGACTCTTCTCCGTCTGCAGAAACTATTACTGAAATATCAAAATAATTAGCTATATTTCCGTTTTTAACTGCATCTTCAAATTTTTTAGTCTCTTCTTCAGTTGGAGTAACTTCTTCGCTTACTAATGAAATAGTTACATTCTTATTTTCAAGTAATTCTTTTAATTCTGGAACTTGATTTAATGATTCTTCTAAAACTTCTGAAATATTTTTATCTTCAACTGTTAAATTATCACCTTTTACTTCAGTATCTACATTTAAGACAGGTAAAGAGTTATAAACAGTTATACCATCATTTGCATCTATTCCAACGAACCATAAATAACCTGCAACGGCATCATCTGGAAGTTCTTGTCCTGAATGAACATCATCTTTTAAGTCTTCTGTTTCTTCTCCAATTACTTTATCCCCTTTTAATAAAGTAAATTTAAAGTGTGACTCACCATCTTCTTTATACATATGCCATCTGTAAGTATATAGTCCACTTTCTTCAGCTTTAATTATAAAGTTAAAATTTCTATCTGGACCATAAGTTACTTGAACTGTACCATCGCTCATTTTTTCAGTATTTATTAACATCTCTGTAAGATAATTTGATTCATTGTCGTTTAAGCTCAAACTTACATGAAATTTTTCACCTACTTGCATTTTATCTACATCGATATTAACATGTATTTCTTCTGTTATTCCTTCAGATAACTTTTCTTTTGCATCTGACCATGCGTAAGGACCTGTATGAGTATTGTTTTCATCAACATCACCAGTCTTACCTTTAATTAAAAATGAATTTGAATCTAGTTGTTCTGCCGTTCCATATTGGTTACCTTCACCAGTATTCCAATCTTTGAATTTTGTTAGCGCACTAACTGGACAAACATAAACTAACAACATAATGCTACATAACATCATTCCAAATATTTTTTTCATCTAATCTCTCCTTTCTTACAATTACATTATACTCGCACCCCCCCC
>CANRBR010000070.1 GCA_947628915.1 uncultured Bacilli bacterium
GGAGTATTGCTTGTTGTAGATGCTTATGAAGGAACTATGCCACAAACTAGATTTGTACTTAAAAAAGCACTTGATGCTGGAGTAAAACCAATCGTAGTAGTAAATAAAATAGATAAAGATTCTGCTAGACCTAAAGAAGTAATAGATGAAGTAATGGATTTATTTATAGAGCTTGGAGCAGATATAGATGACTTAGACTTTCCAATCGTGTATGTATCAGCAATAAATGGTACATCAAGTTATTCAGATGATATTTCTACGCAAGAAAAAGATATGACTAAAGTACTTGATTTAATTATTGATAATATTCCATCTCCAAAAGAAGAAAAAGGACCACTTCAATTCCAACCTGCACTATTAGATTATAACGACTTTGTAGGTAGAATTGGAATAGGTTTAGTAAAAAGAGGTACTATTAAATTAAATCAAATGGTCAGTTGCGTTAGAATTGATGGAAGTATTAAACAGTTTAGAGTTGCTAAAATATATGGATTTCTAGGACTTAAGAGAATTGAAATAGATGAGGCAAGTGCAGGAGATATAGTTGCTATTGCAGGATTACCTGATATATCTGTAGGAGAGACTGTATGTGAAGTAGGTAAGGAAGAGGCACTACCACTCCTTAGAATAGATGAACCTACACTTCAAATGACATTTGGAGTAAATACGAGTCCATTTTGTGGTAGAGAAGGTAAGATAGTAACAGCAAGAAAGATAGAAGAAAGACTAAGAAAAGAAACTGAAAGAGATGTATCATTAAAAGTTGCTCCAGTTGAAGGAGATTCTGAATCATTTATAGTATCAGGTAGAGGTGAGTTACACCTCTCTATCCTAATAGAAAATATGAGAAGAGAAGGATTTGAACTTCAAGTATCAAAACCTGCTATAATAAAAAAAGAGATTAATGGTGAGATTTGCGAGCCTTTTGAAGATGTACAGATAGATGTGCCTGAAGAATATGTAGGGCCAGTAATAGAAGCTTTAGGTAACCGTGAAGGTGTTATGGAGAATATGGCTAGTATAGACGGTCAAGTTAAGCTTCATTATACTGTTCCAACTAGGGGTCTTATAGGTTTTTCTACTGAATTCATGACTATGACTAAAGGTTATGGTATACTTAATCACACTTATAAAGAATATAGAAAACAAGCAGGAACTCATGTAGGCTCTAGAAAAAATGGAGTACTAGTATCTATGGAAAATGGTAAAGCAACAGCGTATTCATTAGGCAATCTTGAAGATAGAGGGGTTATGTTTATTGAGCCTGGTACTGATGTATATGAAGGTATGATAGTAGGTGAGAATAATCACGATAACGATCTTGCTGTCAATGTCGTAAAAGGTAAAAATTTAACTAATACTCGTTCTTCTAGTAAAGACCACACAGTAGTACTAAAAAGACCTAGACTTATGAGTTTAGAGATTTGTCTAGATTATATAAACGATGATGAACTTGTAGAAGTAACTCCAATTAATTTTAGAATGAGAAAAAAAATACTTAATACAGAATTAAGAAAAAAACAAGATGCAAAGGAAAAATAAAAAAGGATTTCTCCTTTTTATTTTTCATTCATAACACTTCTATCAAAGAAATCTCTAATATCGCACCCTAGTACATCAGCAATATTTTCTAAAGTATCAATAGAAATCGTTTGATGAGTAATAGATTCTAACTTTGCTATAAAACTATCACTTAAATATAATTTTTCTGCAAGTTCTCTTTGCTTAAGACCCTTTTTCTTTCTATATTTCTTAATGTTTTTACCAATAACATTATAGATATCAGATTGTTTGTTTACTGCCATATATATCACCAACTTAATTTTATAATAGTTTTACCAATTATTTTATAGATAAATAGTCTACTGACTTAAAATCCTAGTAACCATATCTTTAAAACTTATTCCCTCATTATTAATTAACTTAGGATACATACTTATTTCTGTAAATCCAGGCATAGTATTTATTTCATTAAAATATAGTTTATTTGAGTCTAAGTCATATAAAAAATCTATTCTACTTAATTTGTCACATTCTAATATATTAAATATAAAACTTGAATATTTTTTAATTTGTTCTTTTATACTTTTATCTATATCAGATATAACTGTTTTACTTTCATTTACATATTTTCTTTTATAGTCGTACCACTTACCATTATTTATTATTTCACCTATATCAGAAATTATAAGTCTTTTTTTATTTTTAAGTATCGCACACTCTAATTCTCTATTGTTTTTAATGTATTTTTCTATTATTATTTTTTTATCATATTTAAGAGCCTTTTTAATACCTTTTTTAAACTCTTTTTTATTATAGGCTACTGTAATACCAATTGATGAACCACATTTACACGGTTTAATAATTACAGGATATTCTATATTATCTAATTTCATATTTTTATTATAAATAATATAAGGTACTTGAGGTATATTATATTTTTCTAATACTAGTTTAGTTAACATTTTATCATAGCAAATTAAACTACATATTGAGTTACACCCAATATATTTTATATTACAAAGTTCAAACATACTTTGAAGTTTACCATCTTCTACAGTATTTCCATGTATAATAGGAAATACTATATCAAAATTCTTAGCGAATTCTATTATGTTATCTATTTTAGTTATATTATTATTTTTCCAATTTGAGTCTATTTTTTCTTTATAATTTATTAGATACCAATCATTATTATAGTCTATACCGACTAGTTTATAATTAAAAATATTACTATCTATATTATCGATTATAAAATTAACTGATTTACAAGAAATATCGTGTTCAAAAGAATTGCCTCCAAAAAGTATTAAAACTTTTTTCATCTAACCACCTAATAAATTTTATGAAATTAAAAAAAATGTGTTAAAACATTTGACAGATTAATTAGTTATATGCGATAATATAAAAGTAAGAAAATAGGAGGTAATGTATGAAGAAAGGTTTTACACTTATAGAATTATTAGCAGTAATAGTAATACTAGCAATAATCGCACTAATAGCAGTACCAATAATACTAAACATAATAGATGATGCGAGAAAACAAAGTGATAAAAGAAGTATAGAAATGTATGGAGACGCAGTAAAGAATGCAGTAGCAGATTATTCATTAAAAAATCCGTCAGATGACGAAGTAACATTTGAAGATATAGAAGAAGATTATATCGAATATGATGGAAGTAAAGTAGAATGTAGTACACATGAAATATATAGTGATGGAACTATATGGTTAAAAGACTGTACAGTAAATGATAAACCAGTAGAATATGAATATGGTAAATATAAACAAGTATATAAACCAGACTTCTATTGGTATGGAACAACTCAAACTAATAAAGTTGGAGATTTATTTAGTGAAGAAAAAAGTGAAACACCACCAGCAGGTCATGATTTTTATATAGGCATAGATGTAGACGATTCAAATAAAGTCACATCTGCATATGCGTGCTTTAATAGAAATGGGAATGTGTATTGTATAAAAGGTGCTGATCCAACTGCATACGACACAAATGTTTCTATAATGAAAGATGCATTTAAAGATGTAGTTGATAGTTCTTGTTATATTTATGATCATCTTCCTTTTGGTTCGGACTTTAACTGCGGTGATGATTCAGTCGCTGTGAAAGCTGATACTTCTGGCGGTTTGATTGAGGGCCATGTTGAGGGTGGATGCGTTGTGAATACTGATGGTGTTTTCTATTGCCATTAGTAGTTGATCTGCCATAAGGCATCTATAATTTTTAATCCCAATTTGCCATAAGGTAAATTAAAGGGTGTCTAAGTATTTAATTTTTAACAGATATTTTTATCTGTTTTTTTATTAAATTTAAACTTGTAAAATATAATTTTGCAGAAAAATCAAAAAGTTGCAAAAAAGTATTGACAGGGGGGGCATGATAAAATAATGATAGAAGGAAGATGATAAGTTTATGAAAAAAGATGGTTTTACTCTTATAGAGTTATTAGCAGTAATAGTAATACTAGCAATAAT
>CANRBR010000071.1 GCA_947628915.1 uncultured Bacilli bacterium
GAAACAATAAAAGTAACAAAAGATAAATGGAATATAAATATTAATGATAAAAGAATAAAATATTTTGATTCAGATGGTAATGAAGTAAATATATAAAAATAAAACTGTAACAAGGATTAAAAAAGCGTTTTATGCTTTTTTTCTATATTCTATTGCAATATTTTTAATAATAATATATAATTATTTATATAAATCTTTGAACTTGAGGAGTAATCTATCTATTAGTTACAAGAGATGAAAAGTATTAGCTGAGAACTTTTCTTAACGAAAAATAGGTGAAGGTAGCAAGCGAGTGAATATTTAAGTAAATAGAATGTTCCGGTTAATCCGTTATATTATTAAGGTGTATTATACACGAATTAAGGTGGTACCACGCATTCCCTCACGTCCTTAAAGGATTTGAGGGATTTTATTTTATAGGAGATGATTTTATGCCATCGTGGGGAGTTCATATTGCAATAGCAAATAAATTAAATAAAAAATTAAAATTAGGTAATGACTTTATAATAGGTAATGTTTTACCTGATGCGACTAATGGTATTATTATTAGTGAAATATCTAATGTAATAAGACATTCTGTAACGCATTATAATTTTGAAGGAGAAAATAAACCTCCTAAAAACGATGTCAATAAGTTTATGGAAGTGTATAAAGATAAACTAAATAATCCTTTAATACTCGGATATTTAGTTCATATAATGACCGATAACTATTTTAATAAATATACTAGAGAAAATCATGTAGATACTATTGATGGTGAAAATGTAGCAATACTAAACGATGGTAGTATATTAAAAGGAGTAACTCCTTGGAAGTTAAAACAAAAAGATTTTTCTAAGTTTGCTGATTATTTAATTTACAATGAAAAACTAGGAAAACCAATTACTCTTACAAAAGATACATTAAATTTAATAGAAGAGTTAAATTATGAGTTGTCTTTGTATGATGTATTACTCATAATAGAAAAAATAAATTCTATAATTAATAAACGAGTTGATAAGATAGATGAATGTAAAATGTTTACACTAGAAGAATTGATGAGTGTTTTTGATAATTGTTATAACTATCTTGATGAAGAAATAGAAAATATGCAAAAGAAGAAGATATTGGAAAGAAGATGATATTATGTTAGAGAAAAAATATGATCATAAAAGTGTAGAAGATAATAAGTATGAATATTGGAAAAAAAGTGGATACTTTGAATCTGGAGATTTAAGTAAAAAACCATACGCAATAGTAATCCCACCACCAAATGTAACAGGTAAACTTCACCTAGGTCATGCTTGGGATACAACACTTCAAGATATAATAATTAGATATAAAAAGATGGATGGATATGATACTTTATGGTTACCTGGGATGGACCACGCTGCTATTGCAACTGAGGCTAAAGTAGTTGCTAAACTTAAAAAGAGTGGTATAGATAAATACGAACTTGGAAGAGAAAAGTTTTTAGATGAATGTTGGAAATGGACTAAAGAATATTCAGAAAATATAAGAAATCAGTGGGCAAAACTTGGACTTGCTCTAGATTATAAAAAAGAAGCATTCACACTAGATTCTAATTTAACTAAAGCAGTAAAAGAGGTATTTGTAAGATTATATAACGAAGGATTAATCTATAGAGGAGAGCGTATAATAAACTGGGATCCAGTTGCTAAAACTGCTTTATCTAACGAAGAGGTTATATATAAAGATGATGAAGGTGCTTTTTATCACTTGAAATACTTTATAGAAAATACTGATGAATACCTAGAGGTTGCAACAACTCGTCCTGAGACTTTATTTGGGGACACTGCTGTTGCAGTAAATCCAAAAGATAAGCGTTATAAACACTTAATAGGTAAAAATGTTTACCTTCCAGTAGTTAACAAATTAATACCTATAATAGGTGATGAACACGCCGATATGGAATTTGGTACGGGTGTTGTTAAAATAACTCCTGCACACGACCCTAATGACTTTGAGGTTGGAAATAGACATAACTTAGAGCGCATCGTAGTTATGAATGAAGATGCTACTATGAATGAAAATGCAGGTAAATACTGTGGGCTATCAAGAGAAGAGTGTAGAGAAAAACTAGTTAATGATTTAAAAGAATCCGGAATATTAATTAAAATAGAGAAAATGACACATAGCGTTGGTCACAGTGAGAGAACTGACGCTGTAGTTGAACCATATCTATCTAAGCAGTGGTTTGTTAAGATGAGACCGCTTGCAGATAGAGTTTTAGAAAATCAAAAAAATAAAGATACTAAAGTAAACTTTGTACCTTCAAGATTTGAAAAAGTTATGAATCACTGGATGGAGATAACTTATGACTGGTGTATATCAAGACAGCTTTGGTGGGGACATCAAATTCCTGCCTGGTATAAAGGGGACGAAGTTTATGTTGGAGTAAATCCACCAGAAGGAGATGGATGGGTTCAAGATAAAGATGTATTAGATACTTGGTTTTCAAGTGCCTTATGGCCTTTCGCAACTCTAGGTTGGCCTAATCATACAGATGATTTTGATAGATATTATCCAAATGATGTACTTGTAACAGGATACGATATAATACCATTTTGGGTAAATAGAATGACATTTCAAGGACTAAAATTTACTGATAAAAGACCGTTTAAAGATTGTTTAATACACGGACTTATACGTGATAAACAAGGAAGAAAGATGAGTAAATCACTTGGTAATGGAGTAGACCCTATGGATGTTATAGATGAATACGGATGTGATGCTTTAAGATATTTTCTTGCAACATCAACCGCACCTGGTATGGATTTAAGATACGATGAAGAGAAAGTTAAAAGCACTTGGAATTTTATCAACAAACTTTGGAATGCATCTAGATTTGTACTTATGAATATAGAAGACTTAAATACTGATAATTATACTTTAGATAATTTAAGCGTATCAGATAAATGGATATTAAATAAATTAAATAATTTAATTAAAAAAGTTAGAAAACATATGGATAAGTATGAATTTAATGTAGTAGGTAGTGAACTTTATTCATTTATATGGGATAGTTTTTGTGATTGGTATATCGAACTTTCTAAAAACAATATGAACTATACAACAAAGAGTGTACTATTAAAAGTACTTACAGATATACTAAAGTTAATACATCCATTTATGCCTTTTGTAACTGAAGAAATATATTCTATGTTACCAATAAAAGAAAAAGAGTCTATAATGATTAGTTCATATCCTGTTTATGATAAAAAGTTTAACTTTGATGTGGATTTAGACTATACACTTGATTTAATTACAAAGGTTAGAAAGATTAAGTTAGAAAACAGTATTAAAGAATATAGTATATATTATAATAAACTAGACAATATAGATATAATATCAAAAATGCTAAAGTTAGATGATACTAATTTTATAACTAAAAAAATAAATCTAAGTGAAATAGTTATAGATAAAAATGTAAGTTTATTTTACGATGGAAGTTCTAATGAAAAGAAAGAATTAGAAACTTTAGAAAAAGAAAAGGTTAGATTAGAAAATAGTATAGAAAGAAGAGAAAAATTACTTTCAAATGAAAACTACATTAATAAAGCTCCAAAAAATATAGTAGAAGAGGAAAGAAAAAATTTGTCTTTAGAAAAAGAAAACTTAGATGCTATATTATCTAAACTAAAAAGTGAAAAAAAGTAATAAAAACATATGTTAAACATTAGTTAAAATGTATACGATTTTTAATATAGATAACAAACAAAGATGAACTTTGTTTGAAATAATATT
>CANRBR010000072.1 GCA_947628915.1 uncultured Bacilli bacterium
GGCAAGCCATCAAAAAACCACTCGTTAGACGAGTGGGATTAAAAGACTTATAGTAACATGACATCTCGCGTGCTATAATATGGAGCGTTCAAGCCCATATTAAAAGCACGAAAGGAGAGATGTCATGGCTAAAAGTTTAGCACATACAAAGTATATGTGCAAGTATCATATTGTATTTATCCCAAAATATAGGAGAAAAATAATATACAATAAGTTACGAAAAGAGATACAAAAATATATAAAAGATTTATGTAAATGGAAAGGAGTAGAGATAATAGAAGGTCACATGATGCCCGACCATGTTCATTTGTTAGTGGAAATACCACCAAGAATAAGTGTATCAAGTTTTATGGGGTATTTAAAAGGAAAAAGCAGTTTAATGATATTTGATAAAAATCCAAATTTAAAATATAAGTTTGGAAATAGAAACTTTTGGGCAACGGGATATTATGTGAGTACAGTAGGATTAAATGAAGCAACAATCCGAAAATATATAAGAGAGCAAGAAAATGAAGATATAATGGAAGATAAATTGTCAAAGAAGGAATACGAAAACCCTTTTAAGGGTATGCTAAAGTAGTCATTACACTGGGCTTGAACGGAGAGAAAGCCAACCTCCATTTGCGGGTTGGTAGATATTAGGGCCTTATAGGCCATGTTAAAACCACGCCTTTTAGACGTGGTTTTTATTAGAAAAAGTGTATTATAAGTAAAGGTGAATTAAAATGATTATATTTGATTTAGATGGAACATTATGGGATACTTTAGAAGCTACTTATAAGGGAGCAAATTTTATATGTGCAAAAATGAAAATAGATCCAGTAAATAAAGAAAAAATTGTTACTGGCATGGGCTTAAGCTTTAGTGATATCGCTAAACACTATATGCCTAGATTAGATAAAGAAATAAGAGAACAAATAATGGAGCAAATTTTTGTAAAAACAAGAGAAATTATTTTAGAAAAAGGCGCTAAGGTTTATAATGGTGTAAAAGATATAATTATAGAATTAAGTAAGAGTTATAAACTTGGTATAGTTACTAATAATAATGATGAATATGTTAAAGCATTTCTTAAAGTAGCAAATTTAGAAGAATATTTTAATTGTTTTATAGGTACTGCTAGTTATAATATGACTAAGGGTGAAGCTATTAAAAAATTATTAGATGAAAATAATGTTACTAAAGGTATATATGTTGGTGATACCAAAAAAGATATGATTGAAACAGAAAAAGCGAATGCTATATTTATTCATGCTAACTATGGCTTTGATCATAATTTTGTTACTAAATATAGTATAAATGATATAAAAGAATTACCAGAGTTAATAAATAAAATATATAGTTTATAATCGTTTATATCATCTATTAGGACTTTTTATTTTATGAAAAATTTGCTATAATGAATAAGCAAAGATAAAAGGAGTGGATTTATGGATTTATCTTGGATATGGGGAGTAGTTACTAAAGCAATAGATATTTGTATTGTTTGGCTTGCTTTCTATTATATTTTAAAAAATGTTAAAAATAATATTAAAATGGTATTAATTGTTAAAGGTGTAGTTATTATCCTTTTGGTTAAAATACTTAGTGATTTATTGAATTTATATACAGTTGGTGTCTTACTTGAATATATTGTTGCATGGGGGCCACTTGCAATTATCGTTATATTTCAACCAGAGATTAGAAGTGTGCTTGAATCTTTAGGTAGAACGCAACTTTTAGGTCGTCATAAAATTTTGACTGTTGATGAAAGAGAAAAAGTAGTATTTGAAATAATGAAAGCAGTTGAATACTTTAAGAAAAATCGTGTTGGAGCTTTAATTGTTATTGAAAGAGAAATATCTCTAGAAGAATATATTAGTAATTCAACTAAAGTTTATGCTGATTTAACTGATGATTTATTAGAGACTATATTTTTTCCGAATTCACCAATGCATGATGGTGGGGTAATTATTCAAGGTGATCGTATTACTTGTGCTGGAGCAGTCTTTAAAACAAGTATGAATCCAAATATTTCGAAAAGACTTGGTACTCGTCATAGAGCAGCTTTAGGTATTGCCGAAGAAAGCGATGCCATTGCGCTAATCGTATCCGAAGAAAATGGTCGTATCTCAATTGCTTGCAATAATGAACTTGCTTATAACTTAACATTAGATGAATTTAGAATGAAATTAATTGAAGAATTAAGTCCAAAGGCTGAGGTTTTCTTTGAAGCAGAAGAAAAAGAAGGCGGTGAAGATAATGAGTAAGTTTTTTAAGAAACTAGGAAAAATACTATGGTTAATAATTGATTCTATTTATAGAGTTATAGATAAAATAATTATTATGCCAATTAGTAGAATAGTTTATAATTTAAATAAAACAATGAGTGCTAATAATATAAGTTTTAATAAACTACTTAATAGACCGCAATTTTTAATTATTATATCTCTTGTATTTTCTATTATTTGCTTCTTTCTAATTGATAATAAAGTTATCAGTTTAGTAAATACCGAAGCAGAAAGAATCAAAAATGTTCCGGTTAAACTAGTTTATAATGAAGAAGCATTTGTTGTAGAAAATGTTCCAGAAACAGTAGATATTACAATTGCTGGAAGAAAAAGTGATATTTATTTAGCTAAACAATTAGGTGAATTTGAAGTAGAGCTTAACTTATCTAAATATACAGAAGCTGGTACTTATAAAGTATACTTTACTTGTAGTGAAGCGATTGATTCAGTAGATTATATCTTAGATCCTTCTTATTTAACAGTAACTATTAAAGATAAAGTTAGTGAAGTTCAAAGTGTTACTTATGATTTAGTCGGTACTGATGATTTAGATCCAAAACTAAGTGTTGATAGTGTTACTTTAGATAGTAATGAAGTTATTGTTAAAGGTAGTCAAGATCGCATTGATGAAATATCATCTATTAAAGCTTTAGTATCACTTGCTGATGAATCTTATACAGAAGAAGGTACATATGAACTTACAAGTATTCCGCTAGTAGCTTATGATAATAAAGGAGAAATAATTAAAAATGTGGAAATTGTACCGAATACTTTAACTGGTACTTTAGTATTAAAGAGTTATCATACAACTGTACCAATTTCGGTACTTACAACCGGCGATCTAGTTAGTGGTAAAGCAATTGCCTCAATCTCAATTAATGGTAGTGCTTCATATTCCGTTGATATTTATGGCGAAGAAGAAGAAATAAAAGAAATAACTTCCGTGCCAGTTTATATTAATGTTGATGGTATGGGTAGTGAAAACGCTAAAAATTATACTGTTGTAATTAGTAAACCAAATGGTGTTAGATATATAAGCACGAAGAATGCAACAATTGCGGTAACCTTTGGTGATGAAACACAAAAAACACTGGAAATGAGTGAAATAATGAAGCGTAATGTTCCAGAGGGATATACTGCAACACTTGATTCAGTAAAACCTACAGTACAAGTTAAAGGTGTTGCATCAAATATTAATAGTATAAATGATATTAAAGGTTATGTTGACTTAGCTGGTCTTGGCGAAGGTACTCATCAAGTAGAGGTTAAAATAGAAAATACAAATCCACTTGTAAATTATGTTGTATCTGCTACTGTATCAGTAGTTATAAAGAAAGATTAATTTATTTGAAAAGCACATTTTTGTGCTGTGTATTAGATTGGTGGAGTTAAATATATAGAAAAATAATAAAAAATGCGATATAATTAAATAGCTAAAGTT
>CANRBR010000073.1 GCA_947628915.1 uncultured Bacilli bacterium
TAACATCTTCTTTTTATACTCCAAATCTCTTGGGTGTGTCATTTTAAATATTAAGAAATTACTAATTTGAGATATAACTGTCTCTGATAATTCAACTGGTCTTTGAGATACTAAGTTAAGTATAAGTCCAAACTTTCTACCCTCTTTTGCAATTCTTTCAAATATGTTATATCCGAGTAAAAAGTTGTCTGTATCGTTTTGTACATATCTATGAGATTCCTCTAGTAATATATGAAATGGAACTGCACCACGATTAGTTAAATGCTTAGTAAAATTAAATAACATTTTTGAATAGATTTTAACTATAGTTTTAGCAAGTCTATCATCTATATCTTCCAAGTTAAAGTTAATTATTTGAGACTTTCTATTATTCTTAGCAACCAAACTTGCTACATAACTATTAAGATCTACATAATTTGGGTAGTTAAAGAATACTCCACTATCACTAATAGCTATTGAATGAAGTCTAACTTTTAATGTTATAGCCTCATCATATAACTTATCATTTCTAAGAAATCCATCACTTATCAATGTAAAATCGAGTGCTTTTTGCAAATCATCTAATTGAAAGGCATGATCGTTTGGCGCCTCGTAGTTATCTAGTGATTCATCTATAAAACTAGTAATATACTGAGTAATTAAAACACTTTCTGTAAATTCTCCATTTCTGTCTATAGTAAAACACTCCCTAAACTTCCTTACATAACCTACACCCTCTATTGGAGTCTCTAGATTAAACTCTTCGGTTGAACACCCTGCAATTATAGTAAATATATCATTTCTTTTACTTGCAGCAGTTTGATTAGTATATAAAGTATCAAGTATTGCTTTTGCAATTAAATGGTTTTTATATTTTATAGACTCTTCTGTATTTATAGATATAATTCTAGCAAGCTTAATCATTTTTTCAATTATTTGCAATTGTGAATGCTTTTCTGCTTGTAAAAGTAAAGCAAAATCATCTATATCTAGCAACCATAAAGGTATACTGAGAAGTTCACCATTTTTATCAGTTCTATTAGTTGTATAGTATTTAAACTGATAATTAGGATTAACCTCACTTAGTCTTTCAAAAGCGTTGTGATACTCCCCATAAGCATCAAATATCATATAATTTGCTCTATAAGGGTTAAACTTTTCACTATAAAATAAACTCTGTATAAAACTAGCAACTCCGTATGATTTACCACTACCAGTATTACCAAATATAGCGAGATGATTACTACATATATCATTTATATCTACATATATAGGTTTATCATTATAAAGTGGACTTACACCTAATTTAAACATACCATCTCTATCAGTACCTGTAATTAGATTAAGTTCTTCTTCTGTAACCATTCTAATTTTTGCTTCCAAGGTTGGCTTTCTTAAAACTCCACCTATAAATCTACCATCTTCTATAACTCCTAAAAAGTGTACCTTTATCTCAGTTTCAGATACATCTTCTACCTCACCTAATACACGTCTTTCTCCATCTTCAAATACTACGTGCATGTTCATAAGGTCCATACTAACAGGAGTACCTGCTGGTATATTTATATGAGCAACACTACCACTAATATACACTATTTTACCAAACATAATCTCACCCTTATATTAATTCTTCTATTTTATCTTTTATATCTTTATCTATATTTTCTATTAACTTTTCTATTTTCTTTTTATTTTTATATAAATTTAGTTTTTCTTCATAATAATCTAGTTTTTGTACTATATCTTTAATATTTTTATGTACTGCATTACGAGTAACACTATTGTTATCTGCAATCTCTTGCAAAGTTAAATTATTCTCATAGTAATCTTTAAAATATTCTTTTTGTTTATCTGTAAATAAATCACCATAATAATCGAATAATTCTACATAATGTATATCCATTATAAATACTCCACAAGTGTAGTAATTGCAACAAAAAATCCTACTATTATATAAACAGGTGTCATATATTTCTTTTTATAAAACTTAACGTTGTTATATGCCATTGTAAACATAATCATACTAAGTATTGCATAAAATGCAGGCATAAATTTAGAACTCATTATACCTATAACACTAAATATAAGTAATAACTCTATAAGTACTGCTTGTACAAGTAAACCAACTTCTTTACTACTGTATTCTTTTAAATCAACTATTTTTGTTTTCATAAACTACCTCACATATCCTTGAATAATCCATATATATATTTTTCTATATCAAATACTCTTAAATCTTCTTCTTTTTCTCCAAGTCCAACAAACTTAACTGGTATATTAACATCTTCCTTGATTGCTAAAACAATTCCACCTTTAGCAGTACCATCTAGTTTAGTTAATACTATTCCTGTAATGTTTGTTATCTCTTTAAAACTCTTTGCTTGACTTATTCCATTTTGACCAGTTGTCGCATCTATTACAAGTAATGTCTCGTGTGGCGCATCAGGTATAAATTTACCTATTACTTTATTTATTTTATCAAGTTCATTCATAAGATTTACCTTGTTTTGAAGACGACCTGCTGTATCTATTAATACTACATCATAAGCATCATCAACAGCCTCTTTCAATCCATCAAAAACTACACTAGAAGGATCTTTAGCCTCACCATAAACTACTTTTGAATGAGTTCTTTCTCCCCACTCTATTAATTGTTCTACTGCGCCAGCTCTAAAGGTATCACCAGCTATCATCATGATTTTTTTTCCTTCTTTATATAACTTGCTTGCTATTTTACCAATAGTAGTAGTCTTACCTACTCCGTTAACTCCAACAAAAAGTATTACTGTTGGACCATTACTACTATAATTAATCTTGTTTACTACTATTTCATTATTTACATATATTATAAACATTTCATCGATTATTACTTCTTTTAAATCTTCACTATCTGTTATGTTTTCTTTTTTAACTCTTTTCTTTAATCTATCTATAAAATTCATTACTGTATTAACACCTATATCAGACATTATAAGTATCTCTTCTAACTCATCGAAATATTCATCGGACACTTTTTTATATTTACTGTTAAGTATTCCTATTTTATTTACGAATTCACTTCTTGTTTTCTCAAGTCCTTTATCGAATGCTTCTACTTCTTCTTTTTCGTTTTTACTAAATAGATTTTTAAATTTATTAAACAGTCCCATACGCCCTCCTTATAATATAATTTTACTACATTTATAAGAAAAAATAAATATTTAAAATATAATTTGTACTAAATATTTTTTTATGATATACTAAATGTGTAAGGAGGAGTTAGATGGCAAAGTTTTGTGGAAACTGTGGGAAAGAATTAAAGGAAGGTCAAAGTATTTGTTTAAACTGTGGAGTCCAAACAGGTGAACCCGTAAAAAATAGAACAGATCAGTTCGCACTTGTTGGATTCATACTTGGACTTGTATCTATCGTAACTTGGCTAATCCCTTTATTTGGACTTGGTACTGGAATATGCGGAATTGTATTTAGTGTGAAAGGTTTAAAATCTATTGTAAATAAAACTAAAGCACAAGTTGGATTAATACTTTCAATTATATTTCTAGCAATTACTGTTGTGTGGTCTAGTTGTGTTACATGCATCAATATTTCTAATTTTTATGATACTGTAAATGATACTTATGATAGATATGATTATGATTATGACTATTACTATTAAAGGGGCTGTTCGGAAATTAAGTGATTGATTTATAATCAGTCTCTTTTTTTATTATGTATAATTATTAAATCAAA
>CANRBR010000074.1 GCA_947628915.1 uncultured Bacilli bacterium
CTTATAGCGAAGATGGAATAATTGAAGCTATAGAAAACTCTAATTGTAGATTTAATATAGGAGTGCAGTGGCATCCTGAGAAAAATTATTTAGAGGATATTAATTCTAGACATCTTATAGATTATTTTATAAAAGAAGCTGAAGATTATCATAATAAGAAAAAAGAAATAGAAGTTATTGAGATAATATAATTTGTTTTACATTATTATAATAAAAAAAGTGCAAGAAAAAAGAGTAAATTAAATTAAAAAGAAAAACTTTATGAAATATAGAAGTAAAAAAAGACATAAAGTTTTTTTTCGTATGAATTTAGACACGCTAAAAAGATTTCTATAAAAGAAATTTAAAAAAATCACCAACACTAGTTTTCAAAGAACAAAATTTGTAGTATAATTTAAGTATCAAATCTAAGTTGAAAGTTTAAATCTGAGCTTTCTAGATTTGTGATTTTAGAAGAAATAAGTGTGTTGGTGATTAAATTGCTTATTTCTTTTTTTGTTACAAATCTACTTATTTCTTTTACTACTAAAGAACCAAGCTCTAATAATTGTCTTATGGTATGAGCAATTTGTATAAATAGATAATGAATTTTTAAAGCATTTTCATTTCTACTGCATAAGTGACTTATATTGTAAGTTCCATTCTTTTGTATATTAAATCCTTCATTTTCTATTTTCCATCTACGTCTACCCATGTCTACTATTTCATTTATATTTTTATTAGTAACTTTTAAATCAGTTATATAATTAAATATAGTAGTTTTACATTTTTTATTTTCATCTTTTTTTTCAATATATCTAAAAGCATTTATCTTGTTATTATTAAAAATGATATTAGATGATAGGTAATAATTTTCTTTAGATACTTCATTTTCATAATTAATATTATCAATAAATTCTTCATATACATTTTTTAGTCTATCTTTCTTTAAATTAAAAATATAGTTCCATTTGTTATCTTTACAAATATTAATCATAGGAGTAGAAGCATATAAAGCATCTCCAGTAATAATAAATTTTAATTTAGGAAAGTTCTTTTTGATTCTAGGTGCCATTCTTTTAAAGGCATTGACTTCGCAATCTTGTTTGTCATTTTCGTTGTTTAACTTATTATTTTCAATCCACTCAGAATCTATACTAATAACCATATCACCAAAGACAACTTTAGCTTCTAAAACGTATTTATAGTATTTTGTTTTACCATCTCTAGTTCTAGTTAGACAATTACCATTTAAATTATAATCTAAAGCAGTTAGACCTGTCGCATCAACGATAAGTTGGATACAACCATTATAACGAAAACGATCAAACATTTTACTACGTAGTAAAGCTTTAAATATGTATTTTCTAATATCATCGATTTCAGAATATTCAAGTTGTTCAATAACATCTTGAATGGTTTGCCAGTCAGGAATTTCTTTTAAGTTTTGCTCACAAATAATAGAAAGATTTTTGATAGCTTCCTCAGTATTAAATTCTTTATTTATATCAGACATAGTAGTAAGTCCACAAAGTAAAGCAAATAATCTAGTCATTATAATAGCTTTAATATCATAAGTAATATAACTTTTGTGTCTTTTATCAGTAAGAGTAGAAATTAAATTAGTTAATTGTGGTAAATATTTTTTTATTATCTTTCTTAATTCAGCTAATAAATCTTTATCTTTTAATAGAGCTCTTCTTTGTTCTTTATTAAGAGGAGTAGATTTAGTAAATTTCTTTCCATACTTAACTCTTATAGATTTATCCTTATATTTCTTTTGTAATTGTCTTTCTTTTTTTCTTCTTTGACTTCTTCCTAAATTTTTAGCTTCTTCAATTTCTTTTTTTAATTCTTCACACATATACTTCTCCAACTACCTTTTTATATAACAATTATATCAGAAAATCTTTGCGAAGAAAAATTATTTAAATTTACTCTTTTTAGCTGTTTTTTAAGAAAAAATTTGACTTAATCTATATATTTTGGTATAATTTTAAATGTTTGAAGCCTCATGCTCAAACCGCATTGAAAAGGTTATAAAACAAGTTACTTGTACCTTAAAAGCGAGTCTTAAGTTTATAAAAAAGGAGGTAATGATATGAACGCAGTTATTAAATTTGGGGGTCATCAATATTATGTTACTGAAGGTAGTGAAATTTATGTTGAAAAAGTAAATGCTGCTTTAGGTGAAAAAATAGTATTTGATGAAGTATTAATGCTTGATGATAAGATTGGTAATCCTTATGTTGCTAAAGCAACTGTTACAGGAGAAGTTGTTAAGCATGGAAAGAATAAGAAACTTGTTATATTTAAGTATAAGAATAAGAATAAGTCAAGTCGTAAGAAACAAGGACATAGACAACCTTATACTAAAATAAAAATTGTAAAAATAGGATAATTATAATGATTAAGGTTATAGTAGAAAAAGATATGGCTAAGTTTAGAAAAGTTAAAATACTTGGACATGCCTTATATGATGATTATGGAAAAGATATTGTTTGTAGTGCAGCTTCTAGTATAGTTACTACAACAATTAATGGTATATTACTAATTAATAAAGATAGTTTATCTTATATGGTTAGTAATAAAGGTATGTGTATTAGTATTAAAAGTGATGATACTACTACACAGTTACTTATAAAAAATATGATTAATCTTTTAAAAGAACTTGAAAAGAATTATAAAGATAATATTAAATTTATGTAAGGAGGGTACTTATGAATAATTTATTAAAATTAGATATTCAGTTATTTGCTCACCACAAAGGACAAGGTTCTACTTCTAATGGACGTGATTCTGCTGGACGTAGACTTGGAGCAAAAGCAGCTGATGGAGAATTTATTACAGCTGGATCTATTATATATCGTCAACGTGGTACTAAGATTTATCCTGGTACAAATGTAAGACGTGGAAATGATGATACATTATACTCTACAATTGATGGAGTAGTTAAGTTTGAACGTATGGGAAGAGATAAGAAAAAGGCTTCTGTATACGAAGTAGCTTAATTTTATGAAAGTTATTTAAAGACAAATCAAGTGATTTGTCTTTTTCTAGAAGGTGTTTTTATGGAGAGGTTTAAGGAAATAGAAAGAAGTATTATTACTAAATATAGAAAAAGTATTTGGAGTAAGTTTGTTAAAGGTGTTATGGACTATGATTTAATTCGTGAAAATGATAAAGTTATGGTTTGTATTAGTGGTGGTAAGGATTCTTTTTTGCTTGCTAAATGTATGCAAGAGTTAGTGCGTCATGGTAAGGTTAATTTTAGTTGTAAGTATGTTGTTATGAATCCTGGCTATAATGATGAAAATCGTGAACATATTTTAAAGATGGCGAATACTCTAAATATAGATATAGAAATGTTTCGAAGTGATATATTTGAAGTATCAGGAAGGATGGATCCTAAAAAAGCTTGTTATATGTGCGCTAGGATGAGAAGAGGATGTCTTTATAATAAAGCAAAAGAATTAGGATGTAATAAGATTGCTCTTGGGCATCACTTTGATGATGTTATTGAAACTACTATGCTTTCAATGTTATATGCTGCTGAGATTAAGACTATGATGCCTAAACTTTATAGTGATAACTTTCCTGGAATTCAACTAATTAGACCATTATATTTAGTAAAAGAAGAAGATATAATTTCTTGGATGAGATATAATAAATTAGAGTTTATTAATTGTGCGTGTCCTTTTACAGAGAATGCTACTA
>CANRBR010000075.1 GCA_947628915.1 uncultured Bacilli bacterium
TATACATCCATTTAATGATGGTAATGGAAGAATGAGTAGATTACTTACTTTATTATTACTATATAAAGCAGATTATGTTGTAGGGAAATATATTAGTATTGAAAAAATTATCGAAGAAACAAAAGATAGTTATTATGATACTTTAGAAAAAAGTTCAGTAAAATGGCATGATAATGAGAATGATTATTCATATTTTGTAGAATACTATTTGGGAATAATATTAAATGCTTATAAAGAATTTGATACAAGAATAAATATTGCTGAAAATAAAAAAATAACTGCTTATGATAGAATTATAGATATATTTAAGGATAATATTATACCAATAGATAAAGCATTTATTATGAATAAGTGTCTTGATTTAAGTGAGACTACAATTGAAAGAGTATTAAATAAATTACTTAAAGAAGATAAAATTGTCAAAATCTCTGGTGGAAGATATACAAAATATAAATGGAATAATTAAATAAGTTGTTCATAAACAAAAAAAGATGTTAATATCTTTTTTTTAACACCCTTTTTTCAATAAAACTAACTATATAATACATTATTGCTGCAACAACACAAAGTATGAATATACCACTTATAACTAGACTTAAATTAAATACTTGAGAACCGTAAAGTATTAAATAACCAATACCTTTTTTAGATACAAGGAACTCACCCATAATAACACCTATTAAAGACATACTTACATTTATTTTTAACGCACTTATTATAGTATTTAGACTATTTGGAAGTATTAATTTAAAAAATAATTGATACTTACTTGCTCCAAGAGATTTCATAAGTTTAATCTTATTTTCATTAACACTATTAAACCCTTCATATACATTTATAATAGTAATTATAAGAGATATAAGTAGTGCCATAAATATAATAGACTTAATACCCGCACCAAACCAAATAATAATCATAGGGCCAAGCGCTACTTTAGGAAGACTGTTTAATATAGTTAGATATGGCTCAATTATTTTTTGTATCCTTTTCCTCCACCACAATAAAGATGCGATAAATGTACCTAAAATAGTTGCCACACTAAAACTTATTATAGTCTCATAAACTGTGACCCATATGTGGCTAAATAAATTTTTATTTTTGTATAAACCAACTATAGTTTCAAATATCTTTTTAGGACTTGAAAAGATAAAAGTATTTATTATGTTTAAATCAGCAAGTAGTTGCCATATAATTAAAAAGAAAATAAAAATTGCTAACTGACTTATTGTTACAATTAGTTTTTCTCGCTTTAATTTTTTTAAAAATTTGATATGTTCTAAACTATACATGGAAATCAATATCCTTCCAAATCTTATCATAGTAATATGAAAAATTCTTATCTTTTCTATTATTTATAGGAGTGGATTTGTTTTCTAATTCTATATTATAAATACTTTTTATTCTAGCAGGTCTATCAGATAAAACTATAACTTTATCACACATACTTATTGCCTCAGCAATATCATGAGTTACCATTATCATAGTCTTTTTTTCTTTTCTAAGTATGTTATATATATCATCTGATATAGCAAGTCTACTTTGATAATCTAGTGCGGAAAATGGTTCATCAAGTAAAAGTAAATTAGGATTAGTTGCGAGTGTTCTAATAAGTGCGACCCTCTGTCTCATGCCTCCAGATAAATTATCAGGATAACTATATATAAAGTCCTTTAATCCGTAAGTTGTAAGCAATTTAATAACTCGCATTTTAGATTCTTCATTTAAAGTTTTATTAATTTCAAGTCCAAGTAAACAGTTATCTAAAATATTTCTCCATTCAAATAAGGAATCCTGTTGTAACATATATCCTATTTTTGTATTACTGTTAAATTTAATCTCTCCATCTGATTTTTCTTCAAGCCCGCAAAGTACAGAAAGAATAGTTGACTTACCACATCCACTAGGACCTACTATAGCGATAAATTCACCGTCGTTTACATCAAATGAGAAATCTTCTACTGCAAGTGTTTCATGTGTCTTAGTATGATATATTTTCTTTAGATTTTTAATTTCTAAAACATTTTTCATGAGATTCCTCCCCACTAATTTATATTATGAAAGAGTATTCTTTTTGTTAATGACAAAGACTTATATTTGTAATTGATAATATCTGATTAATGTGTTATTATGTAAATAGGAGGTAGTTATGAGTATATTTGAAGATGATGATAAATTTGGATTTAATGATTCATTTAAACACGAATCTATAAATAGAACACATGCTATGAGAATTGACCACAATAGTATACACGAAGATACGCATCCAGAAACTTTTCATAGTTCTATACACGACCACAGTAGAATTCATGAAGCAATGCATCTAGGAAATGATAATATAATAAGTCCCTTTAATCATGGAAAGAAAGATAAATAAAAAATTTAGAGGTGTGATATGAAAGTTATATTAATGAATAAAACGAAAGAAGTATTAATAGCTGAATATTTAGAAAATCTAAAGGTTTTTACTAGTATTTATAAAATTTTAAATATAGAGTATGCACCTCTAATTATAAATGAGGCTTATAAATCAAATGAATCTTTAGAAGAATCTCTTACAGATTGGTTTAAAAATAGAGGTATTCCAGAAGGTAGAGATAGACTTGATATGTTAATGAGTAAACTTAATATATCTAATCCAACTGCTCTTTTAGATAAGGCATTTGGACTATCTTTATCTGACCAATATTGGATTAAACCATATGATGAAGATATAAGGTATGAAGATATTAATTTCTTTGATAACGACTTTAACGATTTAGAATTTACAGAAGCAACATTTTCAAATGATGCGACTATTTCTTCTAATATAACTTTTATGACTCCTAATAATACAACTGACGGAGTACTTAGAAAAACTTGGGTGATAGAGAACACTAAAAGATATTTACTAAAGGCGGGACTTAAAAGTGAAGTATTGCAGCCATTTAATGAAGTTTTAGCAACTATGATATGTGAACGTTTGGGATTTAATCATGTAGTGTATACAATAGATAAAATAAAGGGAAATATTGTATCTAAATGTGAGTGTTTTATTAATCCTGATACAGAGTTAATTCCTGCTAGACAAATATTAAAAGGTTTAAGTGATAATGATAAAGTTAATGCTTACCAAAAGTATATTGAAATATTATCTGATAATGGAATAGAAAATGCTAAAGAAAAAGTAGATAATATGTTTATTTTAGATTACTTAATGTTAAATAACGATAGACATTTAAATAATTTTGGAATTATAAGAGATGTTAATACTTTAAAGTGGATAGATGTCGCACCTGTTTTTGATACAGGTAATTCTCTTAATTTAATAGATTATACTGATAATGAAATAATTATTGAAGGAAATGGTAGATTTTTCTTTACTGTAGATAAATTTGATAATATTATAAAGAAAATATCTGATATAAAAAGAATAAATTTATCAAAACTTGATAGGGTAGTAGATGACTTTGAAAGTCTATTAAAAAAGTATCAGAGTGAGACAAAGATGAGTAATAAAAGAATTGAGAGACTTTGTATTACTTTGGATAATCAGATAAGTAAATTAAAAAATTTTAATAGTAAACGATAAAAGGGGCTGTTCGGAAATTAAGTGATTGATTTATAATCAGTCTCTTTTTTTATTATGTATAATTATTAA
>CANRBR010000076.1 GCA_947628915.1 uncultured Bacilli bacterium
TTAGGTTTAAATTCTTTAATATCGTTTATAGTAAGAGCAAACTTTATATTCTTAGAATGAAGATATTTTATTACAGACATAGGGTCTTTGTAAAACTCATTAAAACTAAAACTATTTTCACTTTGCCATTTATTTAATACAAAAACAGATATAGGAATATTATTCTCTTCAAACTTTTTTACTATATGTGCGATTTCAAACTCGTTATATGCATCTTTTTTATCCCACCAATTTCCAAGCGCATAGCGTGGGATTAAAGGAGGATATCCAGTTATAGCAAAGTAGTCGTTTAAACAATAATAGAAGTCTTTATTATATAAGAAAACATATATATCAATACTTTTATTATCTCTTTTTTTAAATGTACCATTTTCTAATATTATATTAGATTTAGAATCATCTATAGTAGCAAATCCATCTAGCGAATATAAACTTTTAATTAAATCCTTATTATTCGTATCTTTTATATTGAATACACTAGCTCTATAATTTCTAACTTCAGGATGATTATAATACCAAACTTTATCTGTGTTGTTTAAAGCTATTCTTAAGTTACTTGTAGGAGATAGTTTACCTCCATAAAATTTTTTATTTTTTTCATATATTAAATTAAAATATTTAGTAGATATCTTTAATAATTTATCATTTTCTTCTACAGTAAATTGCGGTTTAGGTAAATTTCTATTTATTACTAGTTCAGTAGGATAATCTTCAAATATTCCAGTATCACTATACTCTAATCTAACTAATCTTTCTGTTAAAACAGTAATACGATATTTTTTACCCTTAAAAACACATTCACTATTAGCAACGGATTTATTTAAATCAATTTTAAAACTATCTCCTAATTCGTACATAGTATCACCTAACCCATTTATCTTTTATTGTAGTATATTTATATTATACTTTAATAACCTTAAACTGTCAATAATATAGCAAAAAGAAGCATTTGCTCCTTTTAGAAATTATGGCTTTATTAAAATACCGTCTTTTAGTAATTTTAATAGTAAATTATTCTGTACAGATGTACCAGCATAGTTAGTTATACCGTTGATATTTGCTATTCTAGTTCTATATTTATAAGAATAATCTTCTCCTATAGATTTTAGCGCATCTACAATAGATTTACTATTTCCAGTATACTTTTTAAAGTATGTTAGTTTACTTGGTATTAATAGTTTTTCTCCAACTACAATTAAATTTACATTTTTAATATTATTTAAACTAGCTATCTCTTTTACTGTAGTATTATAAGTTCTAGCAATATTATATAATGTATCTCCCTTTTTTACTATATAAGTTATATTTTTATTATCAGTATCTACAAGGGTACTAGTTTTAATCCAACTATAACCTCCACTATTAATTATATTAGTTGTATCTATTAAAAATAATGCCTTATACACATCGTATTGATTATTTATACACCAGTTACCGTCACTATTTTTATACCACCCAGTACCTGTAAACTTACCCTTTCCTACAGTTAAATGTATATGATTTCCTGTTGCATATCCTTTTTTACCTTCGTTATAATAAACCTCTCCTTGTCTTATTATATCCCCTACTTTTAAATTTGATACATCATTATCATGCCATGTAGATATAGTCATATAATCGATTGTTCCATCTGCATAAAGAACTTTATCAGTTGATTCTAACCATACCTGATTAGCGTCTTTAGTATAAATCTTTTTTACTACTCCTGTAAAAGGAGCTTTAAGTGAATCTATACCGCTATCTTTACCTGATAAGTCTATTGCCTTACTACCTTTATGAGAAAACGAATTATCTGCTTTTTGAGATACATTTAAATAATCCATCATTAATACTGCTTTTTCCATCTAATCACCTCCATCCTTTAATTTTTGTATATCTTTTGCAACTTCATTATAAGTTTCTGTTATTTTTTCTGCATCGAATTTATATTCGATAGTATATGCGATTGCTGCTGCAACTGTTCCAACTATACTTGCAATTATACCGATTTTACCTCCCATTTGAGTTACAACCATTGTTATAGTAACTAAATTTGCAAGCATAGCAAGCCAAAATTTTTTAGATTTGAGATTTATCTTATTCATAAACCACCTCCACTATATTTTATTTACTTTATTATTTATTGAAAATTATATACAAACAAAAAATAGAATCTTTTTTTGATTCTATTTTAACTTTGCTCTTATACATACTGTAATACACCATCTTTTAATCCAACTTGAGATTCAGTAAATGTCCATTTACCGTTTGTTACTTTTATGGTCTTAAAATTTACACTTCCGCTAAACATATTTCCCGCATTTGTTACCTGATGTGTGTCAAAACTTGTTAAATCTAATTCCGTTAGACTTCTACAACCACCAAACATTTCTCGCATATTTAGTACTTGACTTGTATTCCAGTTACTTAAATCTAAACTTGCTAAACTACTACAATTTTGAAACATCCCTGACATACTTGCTACTAGAGATATATTAAAATTACTTAAATCTAATTCTGTTAGACTATTACAATTCCAAAACATATTTTCCATATTCGTTACATTTTCTGTGTCAAAACTACTTAAATCTAAACTTGTTAGACTACTACAATTTTGAAACATTAATGACATACTTCCTGCTTTTTCAAATGTGCAATTTTTACCAAACTTTATGATTTTTAAACTGCTACACCCATTAAACATTGCATTCATATCTGTTACATTCCTTGTATCCCACTTATTTAAATTTAAATATTCTAAACTACTGCAGCCTTGAAACATACTTGTCATTTTCATTACTTGATTTGTATCCCAATTACTTAAATCAAGGCTTGTTAAACTAGAACAATTACCAAACATACCTGCTCTCCATTCCGCAGCCATATTAATTACATTACCTGTACGAAAATTTTCTATTCCTTTGATTTTCTTTAATTTTGTACATCCTTGAAACATACTTCCCATACTTGTTACACTTGATGTATCAAACATGCTTAAATCTAACTCTGTTAAACTATTACAATCATTAAACATCATCACCATATTTTTTACTCTTGATGTATCAAAATTTTTACCAAATTTTATACTTTTTAGACTATTACATCCGTTAAACATACTTGTACCATAATCTCCACCTATATTTGTTAAATCTTTTGTATCAAAATTACTTAAGTCCAAGTATTCTAAACTGCTACAGTCTCTAAATAAACATTGCATATCTGTTACTTTATCTGCTTTAAACTTTTTACCAAATTTTACACTCCTTAATTTTGTACAATTTTGAAACATCCCATTAGCCCAAGAACTCATATTTTTTAAACTTGAACTGTCAAAATTGTTTAAATCAATGATTTCTATGTTAGAACATTCAGCAAACATTCCTGACATAGCTGTTACATTTTTTGTGTCAAAATTGCTTATATCTATTGAAGTTAAACTACTACAGTCTTTAAACATATTCGCCATATTTGTCACTCTTGATGTATCAAAATTTTTTAAATCTAATTTTATCAAACTTTTACAGCTTTTAAATATTGAATCTATATTTGTTACATTTGATGTATCTATTAAATTTAATTCTATTCCTTCTACTTTTTGAAAATTTTGAAAAATACTATTAATACCTATTGGCAAACTTAT
>CANRBR010000077.1 GCA_947628915.1 uncultured Bacilli bacterium
AGAGTAGCTATGTATGGAATGGATAACCGCTGAAAGCATCTAAGCGGGAAGCCAACTTCAAGATGAGTTTTCCCATTACGTAAGTAAGTAAGATCCCTTGAAGACTACAAGGTTGATAGGCTAGAGATGGAAGCGTAGCGATACGTTGAGTTGACTAGTACTAATAGATCGAGGATTTAATCCTATAATTTATTTCTAATTTGATAGATTACACATTATCATGTTTTCAGAGAATTATTTCTCTAATATTTATTGGTGACGATAGCAAAGAGGATACACCTGTTCCCATCCCGAACACAGAAGTTAAGCTCTTTTACGGCGAAAATAGTGTTAAGCGAAGATAGCAAGTTGCCAATTTTTTTTGTATATTAAAGGCTAATGTAATTTTTTAGTCTTTTTTCTATTACCCTTTTTCGTTTTGGGTTACACGGGTGGGTTACATAAAAAGTAACAAATTTAAAAAATCATCCTATTTTTATTACTTTTTTGTAAATAATTTGTTAAATGTATTATTTTTATTGAAATAATACTTTTTTTAATGGTATAATAATAATGGTGATTTAAATGGAATATAAAATTACAACTAATAGTGAACTCGAGACAATTGAACTTGCTCAAAACTTTGAATCTGAGAAATTTGAAAATATGGTAATATGCTTAGATGGTGAATTAGGTAGTGGGAAAACAGTATTTACTAAAGGTATAGCTAATGCACTTGGAATAGATGAAAGTATAACATCTCCTACATTTACTATAATAAAAGAATATACAACTGGAGAGATGCCATTATATCACATGGATGTCTATAGATTAGATGGAAATACTGATGGTGTTGGAATAGAAGAATACTTTACTAAAGGTGGTATTGTAGTAATAGAATGGTCTAATACGATTAAAGATATATTACCAAAAGATAGATTAGAAATTAAATTCAAAGTTATTGATGAAAATAGAAGAACACTTATTATAACTCCATATGGTAAGAAGTATGAAGAGTTATGTGAGGCTGTATTATGAGGATGCTTTTAATTGATACAACTACTAGTAATGCACTTGTATCAATTATAGAAGATAATGATATTCTATATAAATTTGAAAGTGTTATAAATAAAGATATGGCATCTAAAATACTTCCTATAATAAAAGAAGGATTTGAAAGTGTTGAATTTAGTATTAATGATATAGATAAAATATTTGTTGTAAATGGACCAGGCTCTTTTACTGGTATAAGAGTTGGAGTAACAATTGCTAAAACAGTGGCTTGGTCTCTAAATAAAGATATAGTTCCTCTATCTAGTTTAGAATTAATGGCAACAACAAATACAGAAAAAAAATATATAGTGCCTATGATAGATGCTAGACGCGGTAATGTATTTGCGGGAATATATGATAAGGATTTAAATATTATAAAGAAAGATAGTTTGATAAGTTTAGAAAAATTAACTAGCAATTTAAATGAGGATTATGAACTTGTTTCATATGATGATATTGAAAATTCTTTAAAACCTAATATCGATATATTAAAGATAATTTCTAAACATAAGAGTGATAAGGGAGTTAATCCTCACAATCTAAATCCTAACTATTTAAAATTGACTGAAGCTGAGGAAAATTTAGGAGTACATTGATGATTAGAAGATTAGAACCTAAAGATATTGAAGTAGTAAATAAATATTTAAAAGAATTTAATTATAAAATAGATGAGGCATTAAATGAATTTGTTAATGTCTTATTATATGACGATAATGGGATTAAAGGTGTGCTTGTATATAGTAAAATATACGATAGATTAGAAATAGACTATATTATAGTTGATAAACAATATAGAAGATTAGGTATTGCATCTAGATTACTTAAATATATGGAAGATGAGAATAAAGGTGCTTTAAATATCACTTTAGAGGTTAGAGAAAGTAATGCTTTAGCACTTTCATTTTATAAAAAAAATGGTTTTGTTATAGAGGCTGTAAGAAAAAATTATTATAAAGATGAAAATGGGTTATTAATGATGAAGAAACTTGGTGAATAGTATGGATACTTATATATTAGGAATTGAAAGTAGTTGTGATGAGACTAGTGTTTCAATAATAAAAAATGGCTGTGAGGAGATAGCAACAGTAGTTTTATCGCAGATGGATACACATTCTAATTTTGGGGGCGTAGTTCCTGAAATTGCAAGTCGTATGCATGTTGAAAATATTACAATGGTAATAGAAGAGTGTTTAAGAAAAGCAAATATGAAAATGGAAGATATAGATGCGATAGCTGTAACATATGGTCCAGGACTTATCGGATGTTTATTAATAGGTGTGACTGCGGCAGCAACTCTTTCATACATATATAATAAACCACTTGTACCTGTTCACCATATAGCAGGGCATATATATGCAAATAACTTAGTATCTAAAATGGAATTTCCTTTAATTGCTTTAGTTGTATCTGGAGGTCATACCGATTTAATATATATGGAAGATAATTATAAATTTAAAAAAATTGGTGGGACTTTAGATGATGCGGTTGGAGAGTGTTACGACAAAGTCGCACGTGTTATAGGTGTTCCATATCCAGGAGGTCCTTTAGTAGATAAATTATCTTATGATGGTAAGGATACTTATAATTTACCACTACCTTTAGATGATGATACTTATAACTTTAGTTTTAGTGGAATTAAGAGTGCGGTTATTAATTTAGTCCACAATGAATCACAAAGGGGTAATGAAATTAGAAAAGAAGATATAGCCTGTTCATTTCAAAATAGAGTAGTAGAAATACTAACAAAAAAAACTATGAGGGCTTTAAAAGAATATAATGTAAAAAATCTTATAATTGCAGGTGGAGTATCTGCAAATAGTGGGATAAGAAATAGATTTAGTGAAATTTGTAAAAAAGAAGGAATAAACCTTACAATACCGAATATAAAATATTGTACTGACAATGCTGCTATGATTGCATCAGCTGGATATTATAGATTTATTGAAGGCAAAAAATCAGGGCTTGACCTAAATGCTATGCCTGGCCTAAAATTATAAGAAATAAATCGCAGAAAGGAGATACAATTTATGGCAATTTATGCAATAGGGGATTTACATTTATCATTTGCAAATCCAAAGCCAATGAATATATTTGGAGATAATTGGGAAAATCATAGTAAGAAAATACAAGAAGATTGGCAAACAAAGGTAAAGGAAGAAGATACGGTATTGTTGATAGGAGATTTTTCGTGGTCAATGAAGTTAGTAGATACATTAAAAGATTTTCAATATATAAATAATTTGCCAGGAAAAAAAATATTGCTTAAAGGAAATCACGATTATTGGTGGACAACAGTGACAAATATGCAAAATTTTTTAAAAGAATATAATATACATAATGTAGATTTTTTACATAACAATTCCTTTGAAATAGAGAATAAAATCATTTGTGGAACTAGAGGCTGGGCTGTAAATTTGGAGGAGACAGAAAACAGTAAGAAAATGATTGCAAGAGAAAGTAATAGATTGCAGATGTCAATAGAAAATGGTATAAATAAATTTGGTAAGGATAAAGAGATAATAGTATGTTTGCATTATCCTCCAATAATGAAGATAAATATTGCTAAAAATGAGACTACAC
>CANRBR010000078.1 GCA_947628915.1 uncultured Bacilli bacterium
AAAAAAATAATACTAGGTGATAGAGAGATTTATATAGCAAGTGAAGGACATGGACTTAGAAGTGGACTATTATTAATAGAAGATAGTAAAGTAAAAAGAGTATTAAAGGGAATGATAGACGATTACTATGCGAGAGTAAATGGAGAAGAGATAACGATACTAAAGAATTTAAATGAAAATACACTTGTAGATGGACGTACATTTAATTCAAGAATAAAAGAATTAGTAGGAGATACAAAAGAAGATGGAATTTCTCCTGACTATAATACAGTAGATAACATAGTAAAAAATATAACGTTTTTACAAGACAGTGTATTACCAGAGGGATATACAAAAGAGCAATTACAATTATTAACATCAACAGATTTATCATCAAAGAATGATGGAAGTATAAAAGGATATTATGATGAAGAAACAGGAGCAATATATGTATATAGTGATGGATATATAAATTGTATAACTATTAATGATATGTTTCGTAGTTTTCAAGGAGTAGAAGAAATAGAACTAAATTTAATAGATACATCAAAAGCAACATCTATATTTTGTACGTTTTGGTATTGTATTAATTTGAAAGCAATTGATTTATATGGAATAAATACTTCAAACATAAATTCTATGGAGTCTACCTTTGCATATTGTAAAAGTTTAACAGAGTTGAATTTAAATGGTTTTAATACTTTTAAAGTAAAAACAATGCATTGGATGTTTAAAGGATGTACAAGTTTAAAGGAAATAAAAGGAATAGAGAACTTTGATACAAAAAATGTAACTGACATGACTTATATGTTTTCAGGCTGTAGTAGTTTAAAGAGTCTTGATGTAAGTAATTTTGACACTAGTAAAGTAACAAATATGAGTGTCATGTTTCAAGGATGTAGTAGTTTGACGAGTCTTGATGTAAGTAATTTTGATACAAGTCAAGTAACAAACATGAGTGGAATGTTTTCTGGCTGTAGTAGTTTAGAACAGTTAGATTTAAGTAGCTTTGATACGTCAAATGTAACAAGTATAGTAGGTATGTTTTCTGGCTGTACTAATTTAAAAAGTATAAAATTTGGCGAAAAATTTAATATTAGTAATGTGACATCGCTGGATGAAGTTTTTTGTAATTGTGGTAGTTTGGGATTTTTGAATTTAAGTATGTTTGATACCTCAAACGTAGTAGATATTCATAGTACTTTTTGGGGTTGTAAAAACTTAATAGAATTAGATTTAACAAATTTTAATACGCAATCTGTTACAAGGTATAGTGGAACGTTTTACGGCTGTACTAATTTAAAAATAATAAAAGTAACAAAAGGCAAATGGAATGAAAATATTAAAGATAATAGAATAGTGTATGTAGATTAAACTAATTAACGAACATAAGATATGTTCGCTTTTATTAGCTATTTAATAGATATTTTATATAATTGGATTTTCAACATCTACTATGTTATCAGTCTCAGATAATCCGACAACATATAGTGCAATCACACCAGAAGCAATTACTAATACTGATGCAACTATTTGTAAAATATATGACTTTAAATCTTCTCCTTCTTCTTTAGATATTTTATAAAGAACATAGTTTACATATAAAAATACAAATGATAATACAAGAACTAGTATTCTATTAAATAAAGTAAGATTAAATAATTCTTTAGAGTTTAAAGGAGTTTCTCTATTTTCTAAATCTAGTTTTTGATTATAGGTGATAATGATAGATATAACAGCTGATACTAAAGCGACTATAAGGGCAATTAATTGAATATTAATTGCTTTTATTTCTCTGTTATCTGTTTTGTCCATCGTATCACCATTAAATTATATGTATAAAAAAATTAAGAAATTTATTTATTTCTTAATCTATATAGGTTAAACGATGGTTTATCAAATAACCTAAACTTATATTTGCTAGTACCAATCCCACTAGATATATACATATTTGTATTACCTAACATGTAATACTCATCTTTATATGTAGATGCATATTTTTGATTTATAATCCCTCCAATAAAAGGTAATCTAATTTGACCACTATGAGAATGACCTGCTAGTATTAAATTAAATTTATTATAATCTATATAGTTTATAAAATCTGGTTCATGTAATACTAATATAGAATACTTATACTCAGTATTTAATTTAGAATATATGTCATTTATAGTATCTTCTATATGATTGTTTTTATAATTAGAACTTATTCCAACTAATAAAATAGGTTCTATTCCATTGTTGTATATAAGTTCATAGTTATCGTTTAAATTAATGAAATTACTGTCGTTAATTATTTCGTTCCATTTATCAAACTCTAAATCGTTTTCTCCTTTAATAGCATATTTACCAATATTATAATTAATACTATTTAATATTTCTTTTAAATCTTTATAATCAGTATCCTTATAAGTAATACTACTATCTAGTAAATCTCCACTAAATATTACAATGTCAGGTTTAAGTAGGTTTATTTCTTTAACTATCTTTTCTAAATCCTTTTTAGTAGTAGTTTTTTTATAGTGAATATCGCTTAAATGTATAATTTTTAGTCCATAATAATTATTTGGTAGATTAGAATCAACTATTGTTTTTTCGTTTACAACTAATCCTTTAGTACCTATATATCTACTGTAAAGAGTAGTTAAGGTAATTATAATTATAAAAACAATTAAAATTTTTACCCATGCTTTAATCTTTATATGTTTCATTCTATCACCATTATAATTATACAATAAAAAAAATTTTAACACAACCTCTTGACAGGGGGGGGGGGGGTAGTGATAAAATAATGATAGAAGATAGGTGATAGTTTATGAAAAATGAAGGATTTACCCTTGTAGAATTACTAGCAGTATTATTAATATTATCTTTTATAGCAATAATAGCAGTACCACAAATATTAAATTTAATAGAACAGTCTAAGATAAGATCATTAAAATTAAGTACAGAAAGTTATATAAGAGCAGTAAATACATCATTAATAAATGAAGAAGTATTTAATAATGTAAAAGATGGATTATATACAATAACAGATGATGGAAAGAAAATAGTACTTGGGGATAAAGAGATTTATATTGCTTTTGAAGGGCACGGACTTAGAAGTGGATTATTATTAATAGAAGATAGTAAGGTAAAAAGAGTACTTAAAGGAATGATAGATGACTATTATGCAAGAGTAAATGGAGAAGAGATAACAATACTAAAGAATTTAAATGAAAATACACTTGTTAGTGGTGAAACATTTAATCAAAGAATAAAGCAATTAGTTGAGGATGAAGGAACAAATGGAGCAGTTCCAAATTATAATACAGTAGATAACATAGTAAAAAATATAACGTTTTTACAAGACAGTGTATTACCAGAGGGATATACAAAAGGAACATTACAACAATTAAAATCAACAGATTTATCACAAAATAATGATAAAAGTATAAAAGGATATTTTGATGAAAAAACAGGTGTAATATATGTATATAGTGAAGGATATATAAGCTGTCCAACAGGTATTAATAATATTTTTCAAAATTTTCAAGGATTAGAAGAGATAGAATTAAATTTGATAGATACCAGTAAAGTAACAAATATGGCTGGAATGTTTAATTCGTGTAGTAGTCTTCAAG
>CANRBR010000079.1 GCA_947628915.1 uncultured Bacilli bacterium
TGTATAAAAGGACCTAGTGTATACGACATATCATATAAAAAATAGTTGTTTCTTTTAATTCACTTTTATAGTATAATAATATTGGTGATAGAATGAAGATATTAGTTACAGGTGGGACTGGATATATTGGAAGCCATACATGTGTAGAGTTATTAGATGCAGGTTATGAGGTAGTAATTATAGATAATCTTTCTAACTCTAAAATAGATGTAGTAGATAAGATTAAAAAAATTACTAATAAAGATTTTAAGTTTTATAAAGGAGACTTATGCGATTATAATATACTAGATAAAATCTTTAGTGAAAACAAAATAGATGCTGTAATACATTTTGCTGGATTTAAAGCAGTTGGTGAATCAGTATCTATGCCATTAAAATATTATAGAAATAACTTGGATTCAACTTTAACTTTATTAGAAGTAATGAATAAATATAACTGTAAAAAAATAGCATTTTCATCTAGCGCAACAGTATATGGTAAACCTGAAAGTCTACCAATAAAAGAGGATTTTCCACTTTCTACAACTAATCCTTATGGAACTACTAAATTAATTATAGAAGGCATTTTAAGAGATTTATATAAATCAGATAACGAGTGGTCTATTGCAATACTTAGATACTTTAATCCAATAGGCGCGCATAAATCAGGACTTATTGGAGAAAATCCAAACGATATTCCAAATAATTTAATGCCATATATAGTTAAAGTAGCAACTAAAGAGTTGGATTGTTTAAATGTATTTGGTGATGATTACGATACTAAAGATGGTACAGGAGTTAGAGATTATATACACGTTGTAGACCTTGCAAAAGGGCATATAAAAGCTATTGAAAAAATATTAAATGAAACAGGAATTGATGCATATAATCTAGGCACAGGCAATGGTTATAGTGTATTAGAATTAGTAAATACATTTAAAAAAGTAAATGGTGTAGATGTAAAATATAAAATAGTAGATAGAAGACCAGGGGATATAGATGCTTGCTATGCTGATAATAGTTATGCTAAAGAAAAATTAAATTGGGAAGCAAAACTTGGAATTGAGGACATGTGCAAAGACTCATACAACTTTGTTAAGAATTCAAATGAAAAAAAATAATTTCATGAAAAGTGTTTGACTTTTTCAAAAATTATGCTATACTTAATAACAGTGATGCACCCTTAGCTCAGTTGGTAGAGCAACTGACTCTTAATCAGTGGGTCTAGGGTTCGAGTCCCTAAGGGTGCACCATTTTATTTATTAAGTTTGTTTTTTGAAAGTGATTCTCAATAATCACTTTTATGTTGTAATAATTTAGAAAATATGTTATATTTAATCATAGATAGGTTAAATAGAGGAGATGTTAAAATGAAAGCGAAAGGATTCACACTTATAGAATTACTTGCAGTTATAATAATACTTGGAGTTTTACTTACAATAACAATTACAGCAGTAGATGTTTTAGTAAAAAACTCTAAGAGTTCATTATCTGAAAATCAAAAAGAAAGAGTAGAAGAGGCTGCTGAAATGTTCTATATAAATGAAGGAATGAATATTAATTCTACATGTGTTAATGTACAATTTTTAACTCAAAATGGTTATATTGAAGGAAAAGATGTAATAGACCCAAAGACGAAAGAATCATTAGGTGGTTCTGTTAAAATAGAAAAAGATTTAAACCAATATATATATGAATATCAAGAGGATACTTGTCCATCATTATCATTTAAAGATGATTCATGGGAAACAATAGCAGCAAATGTTAGAGCTGGATTTGGTGAAATGTATGAAGTAGGAGATACAAAAGAAGTAACACTCTCAGGAACTGAATTTGAAGGTAAGACTTTTACATTAAGAGTAGCAAATACTTCAACACCTGCTGAATGTAAAAATGCCAATTTTTCACAAACAGCCTGTGGATTTGTAGTAGAGTTTGAAGATATAATAACTACTCGTGGTATGAATAGTAATTCAAATGTAGGTGGATATCCAGCAAGTGCAATGTACACATACTTAAAAGATAACATATTTAAAGCACTACCAGAAGAATTACAAAAAGTTATAATAGATACAAAAGTAATATCAGGACATGGTTCAACAGCAGGTGAAAACAACTTTGAGTCAACAGATAAATTATATTTACTCGCGCCTCATGAAATATGGGAGAATGGAACTTCAAATACTGTAGATGGTGATTTGGCATGGGATAAAACAAGGCAGTTAGACTATTATGCAAAGAAAGAAGTAACTACGGATAGTGGCAAGTATACTCCTGTTATTAAAAATTACAATAATATAGCAACTACTTGGTGGCTTCGCTCAGCTCATTCTAGCAATAATTTTACTTTCTTCTATGTGTATTCTTCAGGTGGTTGGTATTATTATCCTGCTAATTTTGCTCATGGTGTATCTCCGGCCTTTAGACTTGGATAACTCGAAAATTAAATAAATATAAAATTAAAGAATAAGATTAGAAAATCTTTCCATAATAAGCATGGGAGGATTTTTTTATGGAAAAAAAGGAATACAAAAAAATAGTTGATAAATATACTCCAAAAGAGTCTAGATTAAGAAATGCAATTATAGCATTTTTAATAGGTGGACTTATGGGAGTACTTGGAAACTTCTTAGTAGATGCATATTCATTCTATTTTGATTTATCTAGTAAAGATGCAAGCGTGTTTATGATAATTACATTGGTATTTACAGGATGTTTCTTAACTTGTCTAGGGTTCTTTGATAAATGGGTAAACTTTGCTAAATGTGGTCTTATTGTACCAATAACAGGATTTGCTCATGCATGTCAAAGTGCTGCACTTGAATATAGAAAAGAAGGCCTTGTAACTGGAATTGGGGCTAATATGTTTAAACTTGCGGGCTCTGTAATAATATTTGGAGTTGTAAGTGCCTATATATTTGGACTTGTAAGAATATTTGTGATGGGAGGTTAATATGACATTTAAATATAACAATGTATATATAAATGATACTTCTACTGTTGTCGGTCCATATGAGGCAAGTGGACCTTTATCTAAACTATTTGATAAAAGTTATGATGATTTTTACTTTGGAGAAAAGACTTGGGAACAAGCAGAAATAAAAGCAATAAACGATAGTGTAGATTTACTCTTAAAAAAGATTAATAAAAAGAGTAACGATATAGATGTACATATTGGAGGAGACTTATTAAATCAAATGGTTGCGACTAACTATGCATCGGCTAAGATTGGAATACCTTTAATAGGTATTTATAGTGCTTGTTCAATTAGTACTTTAAGTATATTACTTGCAAGTAATATGATAGAATCCAAACAGATAAAAAGTTCTATTGTAACTGCATCCTCACACAACAACGGAGCAGAGAAGCAGTTTAGAAATCCAGTTGAGTATGGAGGACCTAAGAAAGAATATACTACATTTACTACAACAGGGTGCGC
>CANRBR010000080.1 GCA_947628915.1 uncultured Bacilli bacterium
TTAGATTATTACAGCCGCTAAACATGCTTGCCATAGTTGTTACTTGACTTGTATCTATTAAATTAAATTCTATTTCTTCTATACCTTGGAAATTTCTAAACATAGAACTAACACTTGTTGGACAACTTATATATCCATCACTGTATACATATATTGTCCATGTCTCTTCATCATAATACCCTTTTATACTTTCATCTTTATTATTTGATAAATCTGTTGATAAGAGTGTTTTTAGTGTATCTTTCGTATACCCTTCTGGCAATACATTATCTTGTAAAAAGATTATCTTCTTTACTGTTGTATCTACTGTATTAACCGATATTGCTTTTTCTGTTCCTGTTGCACTATCTATATCTTTATCTCCTACTAATGTTTTTATACTTATATTGAATGCTGAACCATTTACAAGTGTATTTTCATTTAAATTCTTTAGTATTGTTATTTCTTCCCCATTTACTCTTGCATAGTAATCATCTATCATTCCTTTTAATACTCTTGTTACTTTTGAATCTTCTATTAATAATAATCCACTCTTTAGTCCATGTCCTTCAGAAGCAATATATATTTCCTTGTCTCCTAGTACTATCTTTTTACCATTATCTGCTATTGTATATAATCCATCACTTACATTATTAAACATTTCTTCATTCATTAAAGATGTATTTACTGCTCTTATATATTCACTTGTACTTATCTTTAATGACTTTATCTTAGACTGTTCTATTAAATTTAATATTTGTGGGACTGCTATTAATGCGATAAAGGCTAGTATCAATAATACTGCAAGTAACTCTACAAGGGTAAATCCTTCATTTTTCATAAACTATCACCTATCTTCTATCATTATTTTATCACTGCCCCCCCCCTGTCAATAGTCAAAAGAAAAAATTAGGATTTTTTCTCCTAATTATTTTTCTTTTATTAAATGTTTATTTAGTATAAAATACTGTACTCCTGATATTATCGATAATATAGTAGCTACGAATAACAACACTTTAGAAACTGATATATTCCATAATTCAAATGGTAAATTATAGAATAAAGTAAGCACTATTCCAACCATTAAACAAGCTGTTTTTACTTTACCAGATTTAATTGCAGCAACTACTTTACCTTTACTTGCAGCAAGCATCTTAATAGAGTTAACAACACTATCTCTTATAATTATTACAACAGGTATTATTGGATGAATAAATCCTTGAGCAGCAAGTATAATCAACATCGAATTAACTAATATCTTATCTGCAATAGCATCTACTAATTTACCAAAATCTGTAATTAAATTATATTTGCGTGCGATATATCCATCTAAAAAATCAGTAATTGAAGCAATTATAAATAATATTCCTGCTATTATATATTTCATATCTACAACTATTGTTTCATTTATAAATAGTTTAGGTATCTCAAATCCGAATAGATTAGATGTGTAACTTCCACCCAGTAAAATAATTATTATAATTATTGACATTACTATTCTTGAAATCGTAAGTTTATTAGGCAAGTTCATATGACTCTATACCTCCCACTGCTATTGTATTTGATACTTGCTCATCATCTTTAGTAAGTAGTAATACAATAATATATATAACTATTATTAATAAAAGGGCAACACCTATTATTATTAAAAATTTAGGTATTTTCTTTTCTTGTTGTTTTTCTAATGTATATGGAGATGAAATTTTAACCGTTTTTAATTTTTTTTCTTTTTTTCTTTGCTCTTTTTCTGCTTTTTTAATATCTTCAATAGATATTTTAGAAGTAAAATCAAACAAATACTCGTTAAATTCTTCTACCATTTTATCATAGTCTAATCCTAAATATTTAGAATAGTTTTTAATGAACATTTTAAGATAAAAAACATCTTTAAATGCTTCTTTATTGCCATTTTCTATGTTTTCTATTTGAGATGGTCTAAGTTTTAAATCTTCAGCTGCCTCTTCTATAGTTATTCCCATAGATTCACGAGCCTCTTTTAACTTTTCACCTATTTCTTTCATACATTCCTCAATTCTAAAAAAACAAATAATATTTATAAGCCATGTTCTGTACTTCAAATGAAGCGACAAATATTTATCTACCTTTCGGTCCCAGAATCAGTTCTTATTCCTTATCTGAGTTCCCCTACCAAATTTGGGTTTCTCACTCGTTGGGTTTACCTCGTTCCACTTCCACCATTTCTAGTTTCATCGTCACTTTGGCACTTTTATACTTAATCTAGCCATATCATAGACTTAGGCTATTTCAGAGCCGTTAGTTAAAAAACTACCTAAGGTTATTTTTTCCCTTAGAACGAACACTACAATCATCACAGACTGTGTGAGCATGGACTTTCCTCTACGTTATAAAAACGCAGCATTTGTCAAATATTATTCTTTTCCATATATTATTTTTTCTAGTTTAGATATTCTTCTTAACATATCTGCATTAGTAGTATTACCTGTGTCAGAATCTGCTAAAACATCAATTTTTGTTTTCAAATTTCTAACTTCTTGTTTTAAACTTATGTTATCTTCTACAAGTTGTTTCTTTTCTCTTTCTAAATCTCTTATTATTGCATTCATCTCTTCATAATCTTTTATGATTAAATCGAGAAACTTGTCAACTTCCTGTGGACGATAACCTCTTGTATCAATTTTAAACTCTTTTTCTAAAATATCACGACTAGTTAGTACTATTCTATCTTGGTACATAATCTCCACCTCAACTTTATCCGAAATAATTATCTCAAAAAAAATATATTTTGTCAATCATATATAAAAAACTACCTACCTCTTAACTGGTAAGTAGAAAGTTTTATATAACTTACATCATTTATCATATTATTGAATACATTTTCAATATGTGAATTAGTGTTCATGCCCTCACCTCATCTATATAGTAGCACTCCTCTAAATTTTTTTCTTTACATTCGACAAAACTAGATAAAAATAGAACTAAAAAAGAGTCAGTTTATTTTTCTAACTCTAATTTTTCGATTTCTTTTAGACTTAATCCAGTTACTTCTGATATAAAATTTATGTCCATATTTTTCTTTAGTAGATTTTTTGCTGTAGTTAATTTTTCTTGCTCAATACCTTTAGAGATTCCTTGTTCAATGCCTTTAGAAATTCCTTGCTTTATACCTTTAGACATACCCTCTTTAATTCCTGCTTCTTTTGCATTTTCTAACTGTTCTTGTTTTACTTCTTCTTCTACATATTTATAGTGGTATAATCCTATTATATCTTCATCATCATTATACTTATCTATTCTTTTTTCTATATCTTCCATTATCTCATCACCATTACATAGCTTTCTTACTTCTTCTATACTTTCTGCTCCAAAGAGCCCTAAGAATTTGGTCTTACTATCCAACTTCTTTATGTCTTTATTATAACATTCTTTCTTGAA
>CANRBR010000081.1 GCA_947628915.1 uncultured Bacilli bacterium
CCTGTCAATAGGCAAAAGAAAAAAATTAGAAAAATTCTAACTTTATTTTACGTTTATAATATTTTTTAAAAATGATTTACTTTTTAAATAAAGACCTGTATATCTATCATAATAATCATCTATAAAATTATTTACTTCATATACTACATCTTTATTTATATCAAGTTTTGATATCTTATCTATATCTACTAAAGTATACATTCTAACTAATTTTATAGCCTTATCACTTACTATAGGTTCATTAGTATGACACTTACTACATAAGTATCCTCCATGTGAACTTGAGAGTGTTACTACAGTTTTAGAACCACATATACTGCACCCATCAAGGTTTGGCATTACTCCTAAATATCCTAAATATTTAAGTTCTATTATATTAGTTATAATAAGTGGATTAAAATTATCATTTATTTTAGTTAAAGCACTTATAAGTAAATTATATAAATTTTCATCATTATTTTGTTTATACACTTGATGTGTTAAATCTATTAAAAAACTTGCATAACTAATCTTTTCTATATCTTTTTTTATATTAGAAAAATTATTAATGATACTTGCTTCACTAAGTATAGATAACTTATCTTTTTTATAATATATAGTAAATGTTGCATAAGTTAACCTGTCTGTAACACTTCTTAGATTACTTTTTATTGATTTACACCCTTTAGCAATCACACCAATAAGGCCGTATTCCTTAGTTAAAATCTCTAGTATTTTACTAGAGTCTTTATAATCAGTTACTTTTATTATAATACCTTCTACATCTATAACCATTTAATCAACTTCTTCAAAACGATATTTTTGTTTTATATCAGGATATTTTTCTTTATCTGTTAAAGAATTAAACATATCATAGTCTCTAACCCACACTTTACTTGTGTCTTTATAAACTACTTTTTTAGATAAATCTTCAGAGTCATAGGCAATAGCTATAACCTCATAAACATGTCCTTTAAAATGTCTATACTTTTTACCTACTTCAATTACTCTTTCCATCTTTTTTTACTTCTTCCTTATATTTCATATAATATTCTATTTTGCCAGTATTTTTAAATAAACCCCATAATATTTCTTTCATTGTATCACCTATTTAATATTGATTTAAAATTAATGTTTTTATACATTAATTTTCAAAATCAGTAAATCCAAATTCTGACAAATACTTTTCTTTTTCTCTCCATTTTTTAACTGTTTTAACAAATAGTTCTAGATATACATTTCTACCTAATAATGCCTCTAAATCTTTACGAGATTCAATACCTATTTTTTTAATCATTTCACCTTGTTTACCTATTATAATTTTCTTTAATGAGTCTCTATCAACTATTATAGATATTCTAATATTATAACTAGTCTTACCTACTTCTACACTATCAGTAACGCAAGTAATTGAATGAGGTACTTCTTCATCAGTAAAGTTAAATACTTTTTCTCTTACTATTTCTGACATTAAAAAGTCAATTGATTTATTAGTAATACTATCTTCGTTATAGTATTTTATATTATCTGGCAAATATTTTTTTAATGTATCTATTAAGTCATCTATATTACTTTTAGTAATTGCAGATACTGGTATTATCTCAGCAAAATCGTATAAATCTTTATAATCATTTATTCTATTTAATATCTCTTCGTGTGTTATTTTATCTATTTTGTTTATTACTAGTATTACAGGTTTATTTGCATTCTTAAGTTTATCAAGTATATATATATCTCCTTTGCCTAATCCTTCGTATGCATCTACTAAAAACAAAATTATATCTGTATCATTTATACTATAATAAGCCTCTTTATTTAAAGTCTTGCCTAATTTATTTTGAGGTTTATGTATACCTGGAGTATCTACAAATACTATTTGTACTTTATCTTCATTGTATATACCTTGTATAATATTACGAGTAGTCTGAGGTTTATTTGATGTTATTGCAACTTTTCTACCTATTATACTATTAATTAATGTACTTTTACCTACATTAGGTCTACCTATTATTCCTACAAAACCACTCTTCATATTATCACCTCTTTAAATCATCATCACTAAATGGATATGGACATAACTCACTAACTGTATGAACTTCTGTATCCCCCTTTGGATTCATTGCAATTATTTTTGCATCTTTACTAAATAATTCACTTATAACCATTCTACAGTTAAAGCAAGACATCCCAATCTTATCACTATCACACATTACATATAACTCTTTAAAATCATATCTTTTATATCCAGCGCTTATAGCACTTAATATTGCACTTCTTTCAGCACATATAGTTGCTCCATAAGAAGCATTTTCAACATTAACACCACTAAATTCTTTTCCATCATTCATAACTACTATACTAGCAACTCTAAAATTTAAATATGGACTATAACTATTATTTAAAAGTTTTATTAATTTATCTTTCATATTACAACTCCAAATAGTAAAATTACTTTAGGTAAAAATATTATAATGTTTAGTATTATAGATACTATAAACATTACAAATGTTGCCCCACTAGCACAGTCTTTAGCAATTTTTATTAATGGATTATATTCTTTCGTTATAGCATCACAAGTAGCTTCTATTGCAGTATTTATAAGTTCTATAGAAAGTATAAATCCTAATATAACTATTATAAGTATCCACTCTAGTCCATTTATATTGTAAACAAAACCCATAAGTATTTCTATTAAACAGCCGAGTAAATATAGTAAAATACTTTTACCATCACTTGCATAATATTTAATTCCTGAAAGTGAATTTTTAATAGTTTGATAAACAGATTTAGGAGTTAAATTACGACTTTTCATACTTTTACCAATTTTATTTTTTGATTCCATACTCATCTAATATCATCTCCTGCAAAGAAAACATTTCTGCTTCATCTTCTTTTTTCATATGGTCATATCCAAGTAAATGAAGCAAGCCATGAATACTTAAAAAAGATATTTCTCTTAAAAAACTATGATTGTATTCTAAGGCTTGAGATTTTGCTTTGTTTAAACAAATATAAATATCGCCTAGTATACGCATATCAGTTTTAATGAAAGTTTTATCATCTTCTAGGGCAAAACTTATTACGTCAGTAACGCTATCTTTACCTCTATAATCTCTATTGAGTTCTTTTATTTTTTCTTCAGATACTATTATTATATTAAATATTGAAGATTTAATATTTAATTTTTTTAAAGCAAAATTTAATAATTTTTCTACTTCTTCTAACT
>CANRBR010000082.1 GCA_947628915.1 uncultured Bacilli bacterium
CTGTATATAAGTTAGGAAGTGAAGTATGAATTATTATAATGAAATAAAACAGGAACTAGTAAATAATGAGATATATAAAAAAGTTAAAGATTATTCAAAAAACAGAAGTGATTTAACTACTTACTATAATGTAGGAAAATTACTAAATGAAGCAGGTAAAAATTATGGTAAAGGTATTATCAAAGAGTATTCTATCAAATTAAGTAAAGAAATTGATAAAAAATATAGTTATAGGACACTATTTAGAATGAGACAGTTTTATAACTTGTTTAGCAATGAAAAAGTGTCGGCACTGCCGACACAATTAACATGGTCTCATTATTGTGAACTTTTAGTCTTAAATGACATAAACAAGATTAATTATTATATAAAAATAGTTGAAGAACAAAATTTATCATACAGAAATTTAAGAAACAAAATAAAAAATAAGGAATATGAAAGATTAGATGATAAAACTAAGGATAAATTAATTACAAAAGAAAAACCTAAAGTAAATGACTTCATAAAAAATCCAATACTTATTAGAAATAGTTATAACTATGAAAAAATAAGTGAATCAATATTAAAGAAACTCATATTAGAAGATTTAGATAACTTTTTAACTGAACTTGGAGACGGATTTACTTATATAAAAAGTGAATATAAGATAAAGATTGGTAGCGATTACAATTATATAGATTTACTTCTCTTTAATTATATTTATAATTGTTTTGTTGTAGTAGAATTAAAAGTTACAGTTTTAAAGAAAGAACACATCGGACAAATTCAAGTTTATATGAATTACATAGATAAAAATATAAAAAGTATATATCAAGATAAGACTATTGGAATAATAATATGTAAAAAAGGTAATTCCTTTGTACTTGAATATTCATCAGATAATAGAATATATGAAACTGTATATAAGTTAGGAAGTGAAGTATGAATTATTATAATGAAATAAAGCAAGAATTAATAAATAATGAAATATATAAAAAAGTTAAGGATTATTCTAAAAACAGAAGAGATTTAATTACTTATTATAATGTTGGAAAATTACTTGTAGATGCCCAAGGTGGAGAGAAAAGAGCTAAGTATGGAGATAGTCTAATTAAGGAATATTCTTTAAAATTAATTAGTGAAGTCGGGAAAATATATAATGCTAGAACATTAAGGCGTATAAGGCAATTTTATATAACTTTTAAGAATTGGTCGGCAGTGCCGACCAAATTAACATGGTCTCATTATTGTGAACTTTTAGTTTTAAATGACATAAACAAGATTAATTATTATATAAAAATAACAGAAGAACAAAATTTATCATATAGAGAATTACATAACAAAATAAAAAATAATGAATATGAAAGATTAGATGATAAAACTAAAAATAAATTAATTACAAAAGAAAAACCTAAAGTAAATGATTTCATAAAGAATCCAATACTTATTAGAAATAGTTATAATTATGAAAAGATAAGTGAATCAATATTAAAGAAACTTATATTAGAAGATTTGGATAACTTTTTAAAAGAATTAGGTATAGGTTTCACTTATATAGAAAGTGAATATAAGATAAAAATTGGTAATGATTATAATTACATAGACTTGCTTCTCTTTAATTATATCTACAACTGTTTTGTTGTAGTAGAATTAAAAGTTACAACCTTAAAGAAAGAACACATCGGACAAATCCAAGTATATATGAACTATATAGATAAAAATCTAAAAAATATTTATCAAGATAAGACTATTGGAATAATTATATGTAAAAAAGGTAATTCTTTTGTACTTGAATACTCATCCGATGAAAGAATATATGAAACTGTATATAAATTAGAAAATATAACACAATAATTTCTAGTGACAAAAAAGTATTTATTTGATAAAATTATATAGGAGGATGATTATATGGATTGTATATTTTGTAAAATGGTTAAAGGAGAAATACCTTGTTATAAATTCTATGAAACTGATAAAGTAATGGCCTTTTTAGACATTAATCCTGATAGTGATGGACATACTCTAATTATACCTAAAAAGCATTTTACTGATTTAGATGATATCGATTTAGATACTTTAAATAGTATCAATAAAGCATCTAAAGAAATTAAAAAAATTTTAGAAGAAAAGTTAGGTTGCATAGGTATTTCAATACTTCAAAACAATGGAAGTGTTCAAGAAGTAAAACACTATCACATGCATTTAAAACCATACTATGAAGGTATTAAAACTATGGAGTTAAAAAAGTATCCAGAAAACATAAAAGACCCTAAAGAAATTTATGAAAAATTAAAAGAGAACTAACCATTCTCTTATTTTATTGCAGCTTTTCTTGAAAAATTAAGTCTTCCTCGTTTATCATAGCCTAAACACTTAACTATGATTTCGTCTCCTTCTTTAACTACATCAGTTACTTTATCTACCCTATCTGTATTAAGTTCTGATATGTGTACCATACCTTCACATCCAGGCCAAATTTCAACAAAGCATCCTGAATCGATTATCTTAACTACTTTAGCATTATATATCTTACCCTCTTCTGGAGTTCTTACTATATCTTTAATCATATTAGCAGTTTTCTCTATTATATCTTTATCAGTATGATATATAACTACTCTACCATCGTCTTCTAAATCAACTTTAACAGCATTTACATCATTTACTGCAGTAACACCACTCGCATCAAGTATAATCTTAGTAATAGTCTCTCCACCTTTACCTATGACATCCTTAATCTTTAATGGATCGATATTAAATACCATAGTCTTTGGAGCATATTTACTAACTTCTTTACGAGGAGTTGGGATTTGCGCTTCTATCTTATCAAGTATCTCCATACGAGCAACTTTTGCTTGAGCAAGAGCTTCTTTTAATATGTTCTTTGTTATACCTTTTATTTTAATATCCATTTGAAGAGCACATATACCGTTTCTAGTTCCTGCTACTTTAAAGTCCATATCTCCTAAATGGTCTTCCATACCTTGAATATCAGTTAAAATTGTATAATCATCACCA
>CANRBR010000083.1 GCA_947628915.1 uncultured Bacilli bacterium
CGCTATTAAAGCAATAACAGCTAGTATCACTATTACTGCTAATAACTCTATTAATGTAAAACCTTTTATTTTCATAAACATCCTCCTCTATGTTCTATCCATATTATCTCATATCCCCCCCCCCCCTGTCAATAGTTTTTGACAAATTTTTTTAATTTTTATGCATATCTGTGCTATGCATATGTTTTATAATAAATTAGAAGTAATTATTCTATTTATTATATCTTACTTCATATAAATTATACTGCCAGCCTCTTTTTTTGTCAATAAAATAAAGAAGGGAAAATAAAGAAGTATTTTAATATAATCTATCAAAATACTTCTTTACTCTTTAGTTTTTATATAATTTTCTATTATATCTTCTAGTTCACTAATCTTTTCATCTTTTTTAGATATTTCATCTTCTAATTCATATATTTTATTTTCATAATCATTTAGGTTTTCATAATAATTATTTCTATCTTCATAATATTTATTATAATTACTCTTTATCTTTTCTATATTCTCTTTTGTAGTTGAAATATATATTTTATATTCATCATGGTCAATAATCTTTTTGTTATTAAAGTCTTTTATGTTTTTTCTAAGCATATCAAGTAAGTTAGTATCATCTTGATATGTACTAAAATATATAATACCATCAGATGCAGTATTAATCTCAAACTTATATTGATAAGAATGAATACACTTAATACTTATATCATTTGAATTATTTTCTATAAATTCTACTTTATAAAAGTCATCTATTAATATATCATCTCTCATAGGTATAATAGTTTCTTCTTCAATAAAGTATTTAGAATTTAAATCTCTTACATAGTCAAAGTCTTTTATAGATATAATCATTATTCCTATACTTATTCCAGCAACTACTACTGATATTATGAATGTTATACATGATTTAAACTTATCTATTCTTTTATTAAATATTAAGTTATATATTACATATAGAAGCACTAGATTAAGTACAATTGTCGATATAATAAATATGAAAAGTCCTATAAAAAATAATCCAGTTTTTATTATTACAAATGATAGTGTGAGGGTTATAGTTTGTAATACTAATATGAATAGTAAGAAAAGTGCGGCAAATATACCAAAGCCTTTTAAAATTGATAGAGTGAGTTTAAGTAGTCCTTTTATAAATCTATAATCTGAGTGGTCTATATCTCTTATTATTATAGTTTCTGGTTTATCTAGCGTTTTTAACTTATCACCTGCTTCATAAGTTCTATTTTTTACTGCTGTATAGTAATCTAAGTATCTAATTTTAAATATATGAAGATATAATAAAATGCCTGATACGAGTGAGAATAATATATAGAGTGCTTCAAACAAGTTATGTATAAAATAGTATGGTAAATCAATTGCATTAAGAAATTTATCCAATACAAAATCTAATACAGAACCAAATATCATAAAGAATATAATAAGTAGTATTATTAATATTACCTGTTCAAATATGCATTTAATCTTTGTTTTAAATTTCATACTTGAAAACATATCAAATGTCTTTGTAATATAGTTTAGAAAATCATCTATAAATTTATTTAAGTTAGATTTAGACTCTTTAGTTTCTTTTACATCTTTTATATCTTGATTAAGCAATTCATCTATATTTAAATTAAACATCTGACATATCTGTAAAACTTTATCCATCTCTGGATATGCAAGATTCGATTCCCACTTAGATACTGATTGTCTAGATACTCCAAGTTTTTCTGCTAGTTGTTCTTGAGATAAGTTATTATCTTTTCTAATCTTTTTTAAATTATCTGCTAAGTTCATTTTTCCTCCTTTCTAAAAACAATTATATTTGCTCTTTCGGTTGCGTTCTACCAATTTTAAGTTGTTTTTTGTATATTTTCGGTTGCAATTTAATATTTAGACTATTATATCACATTTTTATATAGAAAAAAGAACTTTCGTTCTTAATCTTTTATTTCATTACCATTATCGTCATAATATACTATTCTACTATCAGTAATACTTTCATTCCATTTACTTTTTGTTACTTTTATTAATTTTAAATTAATACAATCATAAAACATTCGATAACTTTCATTTACTGAATGCGTATCAAAACTTGTTAAATCTAACTCTGTTAAACTACTACAATCTATAAACATCATCCACATACTTTCTACTTGGCTAGTATCAAAACTACTTACATCAAGTGTTGTTAAACTACTACAGCCTTTAAACATACTATTCATAGTAGTTACTTGACCCGTATTCCATTTACTCAAATTAAGTTCTGTTAAGCTACTACAGCCTTTAAACATAGATGACATATTATTTACTTGACCTGTATTCCATTTACTCAAATTAAGTTCTGTTAAACTACTACAGCCTTCAAACATCAAATCCATGTTTGTTACTTTACTCGTGTCAAAGTTCTCCAATCCTTTGATTTCTTTTAAACTAGTACAGCCTTGAAACAACTTTGACATAATAATAGCATTACCTGTTTTAAACATACTTATATCTATGCTTTCTAGACTACTGCAGTCCCTAAATATTGAGGCTGCCCCACTACCGTTCGTTGCAGCAAAATCAGATACATTTTCAAGCGTAAAATTCTTACCAAACTTTATACTTTTTAAATTTGTACAACCTGCAAAGAATCCTCCTCTCCAAGATACTACATTTGTTGCTATCTTCATATTCCACTTTCTTAAATCTAGGCTTGTTAAACTCTTACAGTTTCCAAACATACATCCAAATGTTTTTGTTTTAGATGTATCAAAATTCTCTAATCCTTTTATTTCCTTTAAATTGGTACAATTCAGGAACATACCACCGTTCCAATCTCCCATTGCTGTTACTCCTGATGTATTAAAATTACTTAAGTCTAAATATTCTAAACTACTACAATTGTCAAACATGCTTATTATATTTGTTACTTTACTTGTATCTATTAAATTTAACTCTATTTCTTCTACTTTTTGAAAATTTTGAAAAATATTATTAATACCTGTCGGGCAACTTAT
>CANRBR010000084.1 GCA_947628915.1 uncultured Bacilli bacterium
AAATTATAGGGTGGTTTTGATGAAAAAATGTTGGAAAGGTTTGGCTATTTTATCTTTAGCAGTAGTTTTGTGTGTAAGCGGTGTTAATGCTTCTACTACGAAAAGAGTAATAAATAAGAATGCTTGTGGTACAATATATACCAATTATTATTTCTTTTTAGAGGCTAATGGACAAGAATACTTTGGAAACAGTCCATTATCTAATATCTCTAATTCAGCTTTAGCACATTACACAAATAACTCATATCAAACTAATTTTGATTCTTCAAATATCGGTTATGGTCAAGTTAAATTAGATAAGAATACGACTACATCTTATGACGGCATTACTTCAATGTCTTTACGTGACTTCTATAATATTTATAAAGAAGCTATGTATAGTCGTAATGGAGCATATACTGATGGTACTAAGAGTTATATAGTATCACACGATTGGAGACCAGTTTCAAATTATGGATCTTGGGGAAATCTACAAAACAGTATAAGTTTTGCTAATTATCCTACAGATGTTCTAATTCGTGCTTCTTTAGATGCTGATTTGACGATTGACACTCAATCTACTGTATCTTACTACTATGATAATCCATTTACTATCAGTGTTAAGAGAAATTATAAAGGTTATCTATCAGGAACTCCAGTAGAGACTGATTCTGCAAAGATCTATTTACAACCTGCAGTATATTATATCCAATACTGTGCTCCTAAAAATGGTATAACTAGTAGTAGTTATAGTGTAAGTTATTATGGAAATGGAGCAGATGTTACTAATGTTCCAATGGATACAATTACTTACTATGGAAATTGTGCTCAAATATCTTATGCTACTCCAGTAAGAGAAGGTTATAAATTCTTAGGATGGAGTCAAAATTCAAATGCTACTAATGCTGATGCTAAATTTGCTCAAGGTGCAAGTTATTGCGGAGAATATGGTGATATAAACTTATATGCCGTTTGGGAAAAAGTAGATACTGATTCTTATGTAGTTTCTTATAGAACTAACACTACTGATGTCGTATCTAACATGCCTCAAGATATGACCGTAAGTATTAATAGCGATACATATATCTCTAGTAGTATCCCTGTTAGAAACGGTTATACTTTCTTAGGATGGAGTACTGACGCAACTGCTACTAGTGCAGATGCAAACTATAATAGTGGTGTACTTTATACTAGCAGAAAGAGTATCGTTCTATATGCCATTTGGAGTAAGAATGGCCAAGCTATACCAGAAAACCCTAAAACAGGTATCCAAGACTATCTACTTCCATTTGGTGGGGTAGTTGCCTTAGCTAGTACTGGATTAGGAATTCTTAGAAGAAAGAAATCATTTAGACAATTCTAATTTAAAAAGATAGCGATAAGCTATCTTTTTTCATATTTAAATCCTCTTATAAATAGGATATTAGCAACTTACAGTATCAACTATTTCAGTAACATTATGAGCCTGAAGACCTTTTGGAGTTCTAATTAGATCAAACTTTACTCTTTCTCCTTCTCTTAATGTTCTATAACCATCCATTTTTATTTCTGAATAGTGAACGAAAATGTCTTCATCGTTCCCATTCTCGATAAATCCGTATCCTTTTTCATTGTTGAACCATTTAATTGTGCTTTCCATAATTCTTAATTCCTTCCTTTTTACTATTTTTTATTTTGGTAATGCTGTGTGAATTCACTTATATTTTGTTTAAACAAGTAGACTATACCAAGAAAATACAATAATATTTTATTTATTATTTTAAAAGTATCTTTTTATTGGATTTTAAGAATTAGGAAAAATATTTTGTCGACTATTGAAAAAAAGTAGGATTTGAGGCACTTTTATCGCTAGTTGTAAAGGAATTAGAGTCATCATTAACGATGTTATTTAGAGAATAGTTTTTGATATTATAATTTACATTTCTAATATTATTTAGTTTTTCTAAAAAAAGTGGAACTTTACTGAATAGGGGTTTCATGTCCTTATAGATAGGAGTTATCTGCCTTACCATACCTATTGTTCTAGAAAGAGTACCTAATAGTCTCATTAATGATAAACCTCCACCCACACCGTTTAATCCAAAGTTCATTACATTCACCTAGAATATTATATTCAAATTTTAATAGTGATTGATATTTATTCGATTAAAACATATACTTTACATAAATTGGTAAACAATTTTGCTAAATATTTTAAAAAGTGATATACTGTTATAGTCATGAGGTGATTACCATTGATAATGGACAAAATACTTGCTGATCAAGAATTTGAAGAATTAATAGATACTTATATGAATGATGAGATATTTAAAAAACTTAAATATGTTCCTCATCATGATTCCAATAGATTAGATCATTCCTTAAAAGTGGCATATACTTCTTATAAATTGGCAAAAAAATTAGATTTAAATTATAAAAGTGTCGCTAAAGCAGGATTGTTGCACGACTTTTATTTTGATATAATCGATGATTGCGATACATTTAAAGATAAGCTAAAGCTATTTAGTAATGAGCATCCTGAGATTGCCATGAAAAATGCTCTTGAAAGATTTGGTTTAACCGATATGGAAAAGAATATAATAACTTCTCATATGTGGCCTGCATCTAAATATATTCCAAAATATAAAGAATCATTTATAGTTAGTATTTCAGATAAGCTTTATAGTGTTAAAGAGCTATCACATAAATTAAATTATAGATTGACTACAATCGTCGGAACTTTCTTTGTTTTATTCGTTACAATGTTCTCAAAATAGGATTACTCCTATTTTTTCTTTTTTATTTGTGATATAATGTCATTGTTACGTTCTCGTAGCTCAGATGGATAGAGCGACCGCCTCCTAAGCGGTAGGTCGGGAGTTCGAATCTCCCCGTGAACACCAGATTGTTAGAAAATGTCTTGAATTTAAACGAATTCAAGACATTTTTATTTTTAAAAATCAGGCTTTATGATATAATAATTTATATATTTCTAAGGAGAAATATCTTTA
>CANRBR010000085.1 GCA_947628915.1 uncultured Bacilli bacterium
ATAGCAGTCCCAATAATACTGGATATAATAGGAGATACAAAAAGAGAAAGTAAAAAAAGAAGTATAGATTTGTATGGTAAATCTATAGAACTTGCAATAGCAAGAAAGAGTATAACAGATGAAGTACCGGTTGGTAATTATAAAACTAGTGGTAATACATTAACCTTAGAAGATAATGATTTTTCATTAGATGTAGAATATGATGGAGCAAGAGTAGAATGCGATTTTGTACAAATACACGATGATATGACTATTGGTTTAGATGATTGCAAAGTAGACGGGAAAAAAGTAGATTATTCATATGGAGATAATTATATAGTTTTGGAATATTTAGAGAGTACAGGAGAGCAATATATAAATACGGAAGTAATACCTAATAATAACACAAAAGTATTTATAAGCATGAATAGTGCAAATATAGGAAATGATAAGTGTATATTTGGTTCTAGGTGGGATATGTCTGGCTTTTTTCTTGATTCATATATAAGTGTAAATAAACTTAGATGGCATAACTCTCCTAAAGGTCATTATGATTTTGGAAGTTTTCAAAAAAATACAGATTATGATATAGAGATTTATCAGAATCAAATAGTAATAAATGGTGTTTTAGAGTTGAACGAAAGCTACACTAATTATGAATGGAGTAATCAGATATATCTTTTTGGAATACCTAGTATAAACAGACATGGGGCTTTCATATTATATTCTTTTAAAATATATGATAATGATATACTAATTCGTGACTTTATTCCAGTATTAGATAAAGATGGTATTCCATGTTTATATGAAAAGATAGAAAAGAAATTTTACTACAATCAAGGTACGGGTGAATTTAAATACAAAACTTTGGATTAAAAATAAAATAGTAAAATTATAATAAGTATGGTATAATTTTAATAGGGTGATAGAATGAAAGATAAAATATATAAATATTTAACGGTATTCTTTTATTTAGTATCACTTTTTATTTTACTATTTTGTATAAGAGCAAGAATACATTCAAATATATATCTAAGTACTGATGTAAGACTTATTTTACTTCTACTTGTTTGTATATTTATTTATATAGACGGGTATATACTTGTTAAAAAATTAAATTTTACTAAAAAGATATTAAAAATAAACCTAGTTATATATTTTTTAATATATGTAATAACTATTTCAACTTTAACACTCTTTGATGAAATATATGGAAGACAAGGCTTTGTTATAATAGATTGGGATAAGGAATTACTTGATATGTACATGAAAACATCATTTAATATAATACCTTTTCATACTATAAATTTATTTATAAATGGATATTTAAATGGAATAGTAACTCTTAAAGATTTTACTATAAATGTAGTAGGTAATCTTTGTGCGTTTATGCCATTTGCTATATTTTTACCTTTGATGTTTAAGCCTATGAATAAGTATCTAAATTTTCTTTTTGCTATGATACTGATAGTAATTGTTATAGAAGTATTACAGTTTGTAACTATGTCTGGTTCACTTGATATAGATGACCTTATATTAAATGTATTTGGAGCAAGTATTATTTATTTTATAACTAGAATCAAGTTTATAAATAAATTTATACATAAGATATTTTTATTCGAGTAGGTGATATATTGAAAAAATATTTAAAATGGATAGTATGTTTATTATCATTTGCTATTTTTATAGTACTTTCTATATTAGTATTAACTAGAAATGATATACATATAGATTCAATTATTTATGGTTTTATATCTAAATATATAAGTAATAATTTAACTAGTAATGTTAAATTACTTACTAACTTAGGTAGTGCGTTAATAGTAATAAGTATAGTTGTTATAGTATTAATTTTTTATAAAAATAAAAGGTACGGGCTTTTTATGTCTATAAATTTAATAACAATCACACTACTTCAGTTAATACTTAAAAGTATATTTACTCGCTCAAGACCAGTAGATATAAACTTAATAGAAGAAACTGGTTATAGCTTCCCATCAGGACATTCACTTACAGTAATGGCATTTTATGGATTTATAATTTATTTGATATATATATCAAAATTAAATAAAAAAAGTAAGATATTATATATATCTTTATTCTCGCTAATAATACTAGTTGTAGGACTTAGTAGAGTATACTTGGGTGTGCATTTCTTTACAGATGTTTTAGGTGCGTTTACATTCGCATTATCTTACTTAATTATATATACGAATATTGTTAAGAGGTGGTTAGTATGATTTGTATTAAATGTGGTGGGACTATATTAGATGGTTGTTGTACAAAATGTGGTTATTTAACAAATGGAGAAAAGATAGAAGATAAAAAAAGTGATAGAAACTATGAATTAAAACTATATAACAAAGATTTTAATAAAATAAGTATGAATAAGAATTTACTTTTAGTAACTATACTAGGACCACTCTATTTTTCATACATGGGGCACTTCTTCTTAGGTACTATCTTAGTTTTGTTTGATTATTTCTATATTACATATTCATTAAAATTTTTTAGTATATTTAATATGCTTACTTTGGGTATATTTTCAAGTACCCTACAAATAATTTTTATAATATTAATAAATAGATTATTTTATATAATTTTTTCAAATTCTATATGTTTATCAATAGATAAGTATAGAATAAAAAGAATAAAGAAGAAATATAAAGATAATTATATAGAAAAACTCAAAAGTCATAGACATCACAAATATTATTTGATACTTACTATACTTTTATATGTTATAATACTTTCTATAATAGTTATAGCAAAAAGAATAAGTAACGGATTAATGTAAATTAGGAAAAATCCTAATTTTTTTTCTTTCTCCCCCTTGACAGGGGGG
>CANRBR010000086.1 GCA_947628915.1 uncultured Bacilli bacterium
ACTCTAATTATATTAAAATTAATTCAATAACAGAGTTAATTTTTAGGTAAAAATCTCCTTACTTATTCTACACTACCTCTAAATTTGAAGAGTCATTTAACAGTTTAACAAGTTTAGGATACTCATCTATTTTTTTAGATTCTATCAAGTCTAACGTATCCTCTTTAGCCTTAAGCAATATATTATAATCATTTCTAAAGTCAGCAAGTTTAAAACTCATATCTCCACTCTGTCTTACTCCAAATAAATCCCCACTACCTCTTAATTTAAAATCTTCTTCACTTATCTTAAATCCATCATTAGTCTTAGTCATTACATCAAGTCTACTAGTCTCTCTATCACTTATAAGCACGCAGTAACTTTGAACATCATTTCTACCTACTCTACCTCTTAACTGGTGCAGCTGTGAAAGACCAAATCTATATGCATCAAATATAACCATCATAGTAGCATTTGCTACATCAACACCAACTTCTATAACAGTTGTACTTATAAGTATAGAAATATCACCACTCTTAAACTCTTCCATTACCTTATCTTTTTCTTTAGTATCCATCTTACCATGCATTACACCTATTTTACACACTTTACCAAATGCACTTGTCATTTTCTCTTCAAGTTTATTTACATTTTCTAAGTCTATCTTATCAGATTCCTCGATAAGTGGTGCGATTACATATATTTGGTGTTTACACTTAATCTCTTGATACATCAACTCTAACACATCTTTAATCTCTTTATTTGTCTTTAAATAAGTGATAATCTCTTTTCTACCACTTGGCATAGTCTTAATACTAGATACATCCATATCTCCATATATAGTAAGTGCATAAGTTCTAGGTATTGGTGTCGCACTCAAATAAAGTATATCAGGAGTAATACCTTTATTTTTCAAATTACTTCTTTGATTAACGCCAAAGCGGTGTTGCTCATCTGTTATAACTAATCCTAAATTATTATAAACTACATCTTCACTAAATAGTGCGTGAGTACCTATTATTATATCTATTTCTTTATTTTGTAATCTTTTATATATATCTTTTTTCTCTTTTTGTTTTAAACTACCTGATAATATCTCTATATTAATATTAAAACCATTAAATAATTTCTTTAGATTTGATAAATGTTGATACGCTAAAACTTCTGTAGGTGCCATTAAAGCCCCTTGATATCCACTTAAATAGTTTATATATAAAGCAATTACTGCAACAATAGTTTTGCCACTTCCAACATCCCCTTGAATAAGTCTATTCATTCTATTTGGACTATTTAAATCATTAAATATTTCATCCACACTTTTTATTTGGTCAGCAGTTAATTTAAAGGGAAGTTTATCTATAAAACTATCTAAAAGACTTCTTTTTACATCTCTTTTTAACCCTATCTTATTTTTCTTATTTAATCTAAAACTATTCATTCTAAGCATAAACAAAAATAACTCTTCATATTTTAAATGTGCTAAACTCCTTTTTAACTCTAATTCATTTCTTGGACTGTGTATAGTTACTACTGCATCCTTTTTATCTATCAGTTTATATTTTTCTTTTAAGTAGTTAGGTACATATTCTTCTACATTAAACTCATTTATACTATTTATAATAGTTCTTATCTGATTGCTAGTAATACTTCCTATTTGATGATATATTGGTTCTATTATTGGAACACTCGGAAGAAGTCCAAATCTTATCTCACTAGCAACTATAGTATTATGAAGTTTATCTAGTTTTCCTATTAAAGTTAATTTAGTTCCTGCATCTATTCTATTTTTTAAATATCCTCTATTAAATATAACGACATTAAATAGATTTCTACCTGTATTAAACTTAAATGACATTTTATTCATTTTCTTATTAAAGAAAAATACACTAGGTTTATTTTCAGATATACCATCTATTATAATTTTATCCCCATCAATTAGTTCATTTATATTACTTCTTTTTATTACATCATACCTAAAAGGATAATAACTAATTAAATCATCAACAGTCATTATCCCAGCTGAATTAAGTATCTTTTCTGTTTTAGGACCAATTCCCTTTAAAGCACCTATCTCCATACTTCACCTATACTATCTTTGATAAAAGTCCAAAAGATAAAATCATCATTATAATTGAGGCTATAAAAACTCCCGCAAGAGCAGCTAAGAATGATTTCTTTTTATCCATTTCAAGCACACTTGCAATTAAGCATCCCGTCCACGCACCAGTCCCCGGAAGTGGTATTCCTACAAAAAGTACTAAACCTAAATATCCAAACTTTTCTATTTGTCCTTTATGTTTATCTACTTTTTTATCCAACCATTTAGCAATTCCTTTTAATCTTTTACCTTTACTATTTCTCATACGATTTAATATTTTGTTTATTAACCACAATATAAAAGGTATTGGGAGTATATTACCTATAATACATATTATATAACTTATTACTGGATTCATATCAAATAAAGATGCCGCAATAAGTCCACCTCTAAGTTCTAGTATTGGACATAAAGATATTAGAAATACTATTATCTCTTTCATAAATGGTATTGATATAAGTGAACCTAGACTTGTTACTATTGCATTTACTATTTTCTCTGCCATTTTATCACCTATATAATTATATCATATTTAGTTTATTTTTTATTAAAAATACAACTTTTTTTATTTTTTTATAAAAAATACTGTTAAACATTAGTTAAAATGTATACGATTTTTAATATAGATAACAAACAAAGATGAACTTTGTTTGAAATAATA
>CANRBR010000087.1 GCA_947628915.1 uncultured Bacilli bacterium
GGGGGTAGTGATAAAATAATGATAGAAGATAGGTGATAGTTTATGAAGAATGAAGGATTTACCCTTGTAGAGTTACTAGCAGTATTATTAATACTAGCGTTTATTGCAATAATAGCAGTCCCACAAATATTAAATTTAATAGAACAGTCAAAGATAAAGTCATTAAAATTAAGTACAAGTGAATATATAAGAGCAGTAAATACATCTTTAATAAATGAAGAAGTATTTAATAATGTAAAAGATGGATTATATACAATAGCAGATGATGGAAAGAAAATAGTACTTGGGGATAGAGAAATTTATATTGCTTCTGAAGGGCATGGACTTAGAAGTGGGCTTTTATTAATAGAAGATAGTAAAGTAAAAAGAGTACTAAAGGGAATGATAGATGATTACTATGCAAGAGTAAATGGAGAAGAGATAACAATACTTAAAAATTTAAATGAAAGTACATTAGTTAGTGGAACTTCATTTAATGCGAAAATAAAAAATTTAGTAGGAGATGAAGGAACTGATGGAGCAGATCCAAATTATAATACGGTAGATACTATAGTAAAAAGTATAATTTTCTTACAGGATAGTGTACTACCAGAGGGATTAACAAAGGAGCAATTACAAGCATTACCAAGTACAGATTTATCATCAACAGGAGAAAGTATAAAAGGATATTATGATACTACTAATCAAATAATATATGTATACAGTGATGGATATATAAGTTGTCCTGTTAGTCTTAGATATTTTTTTCAAAATTTTCAAGGCGTAGAAGAAATAGAGTTAAATTTAATAGACACAAGTAAAGTAACTAATATGTCAGGAATGTTTTGCGCATGTAAGTCATTAAAGAATATTAATTTATTAGGATTAAATACTTCAAAAGTAACAGATATGGATGATTTATTTGCAACTTGTAGTAGTTTAACAGAACTTGACTTAAGTAATTTTAATACATCAAATTTGACTGGTATGGGAGATTGGAATGGCGGAACGTTTGCTAATTGTAAAAACTTAAAAGAGATAAAAGGACTAGAAAATTTTGATACAAGCAAAGTAACAGATATGGATGGACTTTTTAGTGGGTGTAGTAGTTTAGAAAAACTAGATCTAAGTAATTTTAAATTTTCAGAATTATTATATATGCCTAATATGTTTAAAGGTTGTACAAATCTAAAAAGTGTAATATTCAATAAAAATATTAATACTGATAAATTGGCAACTATGAATAGTATGTTTCAAAATTGCAGTAATTTAGAAATAATCGATTTGAGCATGTTTAAAACTAATAAAGTTATAACGATGGAATTTATGTTTTCAGGCTGTATAAATTTAAAAGAAATAATAGGAATAGAAAAATTTGTTACGAGTAAAGTAACTACTATGAATAGTATGTTTAATGGCTGTAGAAATTTAACTTCAATAGATGTAAGTAATTTTGATACATCTTTAGTAACGGATATGAGAGGTATGTTTACAAATTGTAGTAAAATAACAAACCTTAATCTAAAAAAATTTAATACATCAAGAGTAATATATATGGGTTGGAGAGGCGCTGGAATGTTTCAAGGATGTTCGAGTTTAAAGTCTTTAGATTTAAGCAGTTTTGATACTTCGCAGGTAACTGTTCCAGATGATATGTTTGCGGGCTGTAGTAGTCTTGAAGAACTCGATTTAACAAGTTTTGATACAAACAATGTTACTTCAACTACAATTAGTGGAATGTTTAATAATTGTACAAATTTAAAAATTGTTAAAGTAAAAAAAGATAAGTGGACGCTAGAATACAATAAAGTTGGATTAAAAGATGGAATATTACAATATGTAGATTAATAAAGATAACACGTGTTATCTTTTTTTGAACGAATATTGTGTAAAAAAAATATAATTTGTTATATAATATAATTAGTGGTGATAAAATGAAAAGATTAAATGAACTAATAGATACTATTTATGATGTAGAAATAAGTGGTATAAAAATAAATTCTAAGGAAATAGAAAAAGGAGATTTATTTGTCTGTACTGATATGGGAACTTTGGATAGACATGAGTTTATCGATGATGCAATAAGTAGAGGCGCACATGCAGTTATAGTAAAAAAAGAAGTTGGAGAAAAAAGTGTTCCCATAATAAAAGTAGATAATCCAAATGAAATATTACCTAAAATATGTTCAAAGTTTTATGATAATCCAGAAGAAAAACTTACTATGATTGGTGTTACTGGAACAGATGGTAAGACTAGTGTTGCTACTATGATACAAACTTTACTTGGAAATGATTTGTGTGGTTATATAGGTACTAATGGATATAGTTGTTCTAAATTTAATAAAGATACTAACAATACAACACCCGATTCAGATAAATTATATGGATATTTAGATGAGTTTGTTAAATCTGATTGTAAATATTGTTCTATGGAAGTATGCAGTGAAGCACTTATGCGTGGTAGAGTAAAGGATATCAATTATGATATTTCAATACTAACTAATATTACTAGTGAACACTTAAATATTCATGGTACTTTAGAAAACTATATTAAAGACAAGTGTAGATTATTTAGTCAAACTAAAAGTGATGGGTATTGTATATTAAATAGAGATGATGAACATTTTGATGAGGCACGAAAAGCATCAAATGGTAAAGTACTTACTTATGGAAAAGAAGAAGATAATGATTTATATTTTAA
>CANRBR010000088.1 GCA_947628915.1 uncultured Bacilli bacterium
AAGTCATCTCCACCAAGTCTATTATTACCACTTGTTGATTTAACCTCAAATACACCATCACCAAGTTCTAGTATAGATACATCAAATGTACCTCCACCAAGGTCATATACTAGAATTGTTTGAGATTCATCTTGTTTATCAAGACCGTATGCTAAAGCAGCAGCAGTTGGCTCATTTATAATTCTTTCTACATTAAGTCCTGCAATCTTACCTGCATTTTTAGTTGCTTGTCTTTGAGCATCATTAAAATATGCTGGAACAGTTATAACCGCACTAGTAACTTTTTCACCTAAATAAGCTTCAGCAGTCTTCTTTAAGTCTCCCAAAATCATCGCACTAATCTCTTCTGGAGTATACTCTTTTCCATTTGCTTTTACTTTCTTATTTGTACCCATTAATCTTTTTATTGAAGATATTGTATCAGGATTTGTAACTGATTGATGTTTAGCAGTTTTACCTACTAAAATATCTCCTTTTTTGAAGGCTACTACTGAAGGAGTAGTTCTATCTCCATCAGCGTTAACTATAACTTTAGCTTCTCCACCTTCATAAATACTTACACAACTATTAGTTGTACCTAAATCTATACCTATTGTTTTACTCATATTTATCACCTTTCCTATTCACTAACTTTAACCATAGCTGGTCTAATTACTTTATCTTTATAGATATATCCTTTTTGTAGTACTTCTAGTACCATACCAGGCTCTACACCCTCTCTTTGCTCTACCATAATCGCATTGTGATATACCGGGTCAAATGGCTTATTAGCTCCATCTATTGGCTTAACCTCAAAGTTATCCATCACATTTTGCATATTACAGTAAATCATTTTAAATCCTTCTAGGAATTTTGAAACTTCATCTTCTAAGTTATCATCATCTAACTTAATAGCCCTTTCAAAATTATCCATTATTGGAAGTATTTGTTTAATCAAATCTTCATTACAGAATTTAAGCATTTTCGTAACTTCCTCATCTTTTCTTTTACGATAATTTATTAAATCTGCTTTAGCAATTAAAACTTCTTCTTCTTTTTTCTTGTTTTCGAGTTTCAATTTTTCTATTTCTTCTTTATATTTATTCTTTTCTTCTTTTTTCTTTTTTTTATCTAGTTTTTTATCTTCTTTAGTGTCACATTTACATTCTTCTGAGCAACACTCTTCATCGCATTTGCAATCTTCGCAAGTACATTCATCTTTTTTTATCTCTTCCATAAAGCCTCATTTCTTTTCTATATTTTCTTTTATGTAGTTTAAAAGAGTAATTACACGCTCATATTCCATTCTCTTTGGACCTATTAAAGCAATTGTTCCCTCTTCTCCGTTAGCTACAAACTTAGTCTTTATAACAGTTACATCATCATCAAAGTTATTCTCACTACCTATATAAATATTAATTCCGTTACCTTCTTCTTTAATACTTTCTACTATATCTTTATCTTCAAACTTACTAAGTATTTCTCTTATCTTATCTGCATTATTAAATTCCGGTTGCATCAGTATATTTTTAGTCCCACTCATCTTAACTGACTCTGTTGCAAAATCGCTAAATGCATTATAGAAAGCATTGTATAGAACTTCGTGTTGCTTAACATATTTACCTATTATAGGTTTTACTTGATACTCCAAAACTTCACTCACACTATCTATACTAGTTCCAACAATTAGTTTATTTATTAAATCTACTGTCTGTTTAATCTCAATAGAATCAACATCGCCTGGTATGTAGATTGATTTGTGTTCTACATGACCCTTGTTAGTTACAACTATCGCAACTAAGTTATTTTTATCTATTGGTATAACCTCTACTTTTTCAACTAAGTTTTCACTAGATTTCTTACCTAAAACTATTGTTGTATAGTGAGTAAGTTCTGATATAATCTCCATACTTTTTAAAATTATATCATCGAGTACTAGGGATTTATTGTCGACTATAGTCTCTAACTTTAACATATCTTCCCCATTTAACTCTTTTGGTTTCATTATGTTATCGACATAGTACCTATACCCTTTTTCACTTGGAACTCTACCAGATGATATATGAGTTTTTTCTAAGAGTCCTACTTCTTCTAGATAGTTCATTTCAGCTCTAATAGTCGCACTTGAACATTTCATCTTTGAACAGAGTGCTTTTGAACTTACTGGATGTGCATTTTTAATGTAATCTTCTACTATTAATTTAAGTAAAGTTTCCTCTCTATTACTTATCAATATATCACCTCCATATATTATATAAGTTTTAATGCTTTTTAGCACTACTTTTTCTTGAGTGCTAAAATAAGTATAGCACTATTTATTGGCACTGTCAATAGATGGGTGCTAAAAAATAAAACTTGTTACAGTTTTATTTTCATATATTTACTTCATTACCATCTGTATCAAAATATTTTATTCTTTTATCATTAATATTTATATTCCATTTATCTTTTGTTACTTTTATTGTTTCCAAGTTATTACATTCGCCAAAAATACTAATAACATTCGTATCACTATTCATATCAAAAGATCTTAAATCTAACTCTTTGAGACTTCTACAATAAACAAACATTCCTCGCATGTATGTTACCTTAGATGTATTAAAACTACTTAAATTTAATTCTGTTAAACTACTACAATTTTCAAACATACTTCCCATATCTGTTACATTAGAAGTATTGAAATTTTCAAGTCCT
>CANRBR010000089.1 GCA_947628915.1 uncultured Bacilli bacterium
TATTATTTCAAACAAAGTTCATCTTTGTTTGTTATCTATATTAAAAATCGTATACATTTTAACTAATGTTTAACAGTTTTATGACAAATTTTTAAAAAAGCACAATTTAATGTGCTTTAAACCTATATTTAAAATAATCTAATGTCAAAATCTTATCCGATACATAAAATTTATCATTTACTTTTTTATTGATAGCATCTATATAACTCTGATCAAGTTCTCCATTTAGTGCTTTATATGAGTTTGTAGTTGAATCATAGAGTGCCTTATCAGTTATCCAACTACCATTTGTAAATATTACAATAGTCTCATCTTCTGAAAATACATCAACACCCATATAATATCTAGGATCATAATCTAAATCGAATAGATTTGCAAGTGTTGGAAGTATATCAAATGTACTAGATGTTTTTTCTACTACCTTTCCATCAGTCGCACTATTATATATCATAAATGGTAATCTATCCATATTAAAGTCTTCATATCTATCTATACTTGAATACTCATCTAAATACTTTAAACTCATTTTAAGTGGATGATGGTCTCCAAACATAACTATTACTGTATCATCCAACTTGCCATCTGCCTCTAATTTATCCATTAAAAGTTTAACACTCTCATCTAATTCTATTGCCTTAGCAAGATATCTTTTAACTACATCTGGATAATTAGTATTCTTTACTTTATCCCAGTGTTTTCTAGTTACAGTTGTATCGTAATCATATGGAAAATGTGTACTTGATGTTATATAAAATGTAAAGAACTTATCTTTATCTGAATAATATTTGTATGAATTGTTAAACATCTCAGTATCAAGTGGCCACCCATATGGCATAGTCATATCTAGGTCATTAAAATCCATATAAAGTTCAGAACCCATATTTGGGTGAAGTTTAGACCTATTATAGAATTCATCAGTCCAACTGTGGTACGAAGATGTATAATATCCACTATTTTCAAATAGATTAAATATACTTGTCGTATAATCATTATCAATATATGTATTTGGCGTACATACTGTTGATGATGGGATTATTGAGGTCTCTGCAATATATTCGCTTTCTCCTGTTGTACAACTATACTTTGGAGTATAATAGTTGTCAAAATACCATCCTTCTTTAGTCATCATATATAGTGTTGGAGTAAGTTCTTCATTAATTGCAATTAAATCGAACGCTTCTACCATTATAAGCACTAAGTTTTTATCCTTAAAGTATCCTGTATATTCATTTTTAGGAGTTACTGGTTGATTTAAGAAATACTCGTGTAACTGCTTAATCGTATCATTAGTTTCACTTTCTGAAAGTTGTTTTAATTCTGTATCATCTATATATCTTTTAAAATCCTCTTCTATATCAGGTTCTTCATCTACTTTATCGTCTACTTGAAGTGTATAGCCATCACTTGGATTAAACATATAAATTAAATCTCTTTCAAAGAATTTAAGTGTTCCAAACTGTTTTAAAGATAGACTTAAGAGTGTTGGTGCCCTATATAAATCTTTATTAGATTTAATTTGGTTTTTATCCTCAAATATACTTAAGTTTACTGCTAGTGTACCTAATAATTCACTTACTACGATACTAATTATAATAATTACAGTTGGGAGTGCTTTAGGTTTTTCATATATAAGTAAGTATTTACACTTTATAAATATGAATAATACTACTATAAAAGGTATAAATAATATTAAATATTCAAATCTTATAGATTTAATAAATTCAGGTATTTGAGATACTACTCTTGCAAGTCCTCCCCCACTACTAGCATTTAAAGACATATAATTGCCTAATAAATTATTAAATGTAAGTTGTAGTAAAGCATAAAATCCAGTAAAAAATATAAATATAGATACTATTATTTTACTTAGTCTTCTTTTAAATAGACTTGATATAAATGCTACTATTAAACTCGCACTTATTGAAAATATAAATATCCTAACTAGTTCTAGTCCAAATATATTTTTAAATGCAATAACTTTAAAAGTTAATTCTATAAATAATAAACTAATTATAGTAATTAAAAATAATTTTAAAAAATAATGTGTTTTCTTATTTTCTTCCATATACACCACTTTCCTAATTAATTATACATTTTTTTACAAAATTTAACAATATTTTTTTGGTGATTTTTTTAAAGCATATATTATTAAACAGTTTGAATATTCAAACCAATCTTATTCTTAAATCGTTTATTTTTTGATATTCTTATATTGGACATCACATAAAATATAGATTTTAAAAATACAACAAAAAAGAAAAATCAACTTTCCTTTAATTTTTCTATTTCTTTTAAACTTAATCCCGTTACTTTTGATATAAAGTTTACATCCATATTTTCTTTTAGTAGATTTCTTGCTGTAGATATTTTTTCTTGCTCAATACCTTTAGAGATGCCTTGCTCCATTCCTTCTTTAATTCCTGCTTCTTTTGCATTTTCTAACTGTTCTTGCTTTACTTCTTCTTCTACATATTTATAGTGGTATAATCCTATTACATCTTCATCATCATTATACTTATCTATTCTTTTTTCTATATCTTCCATTATCTCATCACCATTACATAACTTTCTTACTTCTTCTATACTCTCAGCTCCAAAGAGCCCTAAGAATTTGGTCTTACTATCCA
>CANRBR010000090.1 GCA_947628915.1 uncultured Bacilli bacterium
CCTTGATATTTGGTATGCCATAAAGTATGGCATTATAATATTTAATAATCTCTTACATTTCTTAATTTTCTCCACTTATATTCTTGATGGTACTTTTCAACTTCTAAACCTCTCTTTTGTAATTCTGTTATTTTATCTGCAAGTTCATCATCTGTCATTTCTATAAAATTGTTCCATTTTAATATTTCTTCTTCTGCTCCATCTAACATATTTAGTTCAATAATTTTCGCACTAAAGAAATCCTCAACTATTCTATATTTCTTCTTTTCCATCTCCTACTTCTCCCTTTCTATATAATAAAATTTAATCTTATTGTTTCAGTATTTTTATATTTATTCACAAATAATTCTTCTATTGTCGATATTTGATTTCGAATAGATGGAAAGTTAATATCTCCTAGTGCTTTACTTACTTTCATATGTTTTTCAAGAATACATTTAAACCTCTCTTCATCTCCACTATTCTTGGCAATATATGTTAGTTGTCCCCAATATCCTTCTATGTGGTGTGCTTTATCAATACACACATCATTTAGTTCAAATATTTCCATCAACTTTATTATTTCAGGTGCTAATATTTGTGTTACTTTTCCATTTGTTCTTAAATTCTTAACTACTTGTTCCATTAGTTCTTTAACTTCTAAAGAAATATCCTCTATTGTTTGCATTGCTGATAAACTTTTGACTAATCTATTTCTTTCCTTAATCTCCATATTACCCCAATTATTAACTTCCTCTTCTAATATTTTGACTGCATTACTTACTCTAGTATGAAAGTTCATAATGTTAGGTATAGTTTCATTTCTAAACTTTTCTGCTTGATTTACTGTAAAAACTATATTTCTCGGTGTAATAACCCCCTCATAATCTGCAATTTTTTCATTGTATTCCTCTATAATTTTTAATACACCTGCCTCATTATATCTTGTTTCCTTACTTTCTATTTTTTCTTTTAATTCTTTAACTATATTCATTTTTATCATTCTCCTTTATTTTTAAATTTTTAATTTTGGTTGAAATACCGTAAGTTTTACGATATGTCAAGCTTTTTTATTCATCAATAAACATACATTCTTCTTCTAAACAATTCTCTGCCAAGATGAAATTTGGAATTTCTGTATAAGTAGTATCTGCAATATTTCCCTTATCATCTCTCCAAGTCTGTCTTAAAGTTAATGGGTTAATATTTAAACCTCTTATCTTTTCAATGTACCTGTTGAATTTACTATAATTCTTCTGTTGCTTTCCTGTACTATTTGTTACTATATCTGTATAAATATTTCTTGTTTTACTGTAACCTCTAGTATTGATGGAATCTAATACATTACATAGTTTTACTTTCATATTGTCTTTTAAATTGCTTTGATTTACCTTTTCTTTTGCTATATCTATTCTAAATATTGGCTCTGTAAAGAATGCTTTTGTTGCATAATAATCAAAGTATTCTTTTGCTTTCTCTTCATCTTTGTAGTTATGTATTTTTTTAGGAATTTCTTTTGCTTTTTTAATGGCATTTAATTTACTGTTAAGAAGTCGAACTTCAAATCTAATTGTATGATAGTATTTTTCATAATCTAATTCATCAATTTCTCCTCTTTTTAAAGAATGTTCTTGGTCTTTATGTTTATCATACATTACAAATTGTGCAGTTTTGTTAGATTTTGATTTATATGCTTTTATATATTCAAATTCTGTATCTGCTTTATCTTCTTTAGAATAACAACTTCTAATAATAGTATCTGGTGCTATATCTATAATTTGCTTGATGAGATAGTATTCCTCTAAAGTACGATATTTATAATCTCTTTTATAGTCAATTCTACCAAGAAAAATATAATCATCTATACTATTTAAGTATTTATCTTCTATGTGAAAGTGTTTTGATAAATACTCTTTTAATTCTTTAATTATAGTTGCAGGTTTCCTAGTATAAATTACATTATGTTTTAATCTAATACTTAAATATCCTGTTAGACATCTATAAGAAAAACCATAAAATGTTTCTTTCGAATTATAAGGGTTAGTAATTTTAGTATTATAATAGATGTCATCAAATGTAACAATTTCATTGTTTTTAGGAACTGTCAATTCTTTTTTTTCTAAACTTGATACATTCTTAATTTTTCTTAATACCTGTTGTCTTTCTTTTTCATCTTGTATCCAAAGTTTAGTTGCTACTATTAGTGTTACTGTATCTGTATAACCTGTGTCTGTATGTTTTTCTACATATTCAAATGATACTCTTGACAACTTAATCACTTCCTTTCTTTTTAAATTTTTATACTGTTATATAAAAATGTGTTATAAAACAGGGTTTTATATATAAATATAAAAATGTAGTTTAACAACACATTTTAAAAAATTAACAAATGATGTTGCAGTATAAATAAGTTATAAAAATGTGTTATAAAAAAAGATATTTAGGTAAACCCTTTTTCTTTTACACAATTTATAGTCTAACTGTTGACAAAGTAACTTAAAAATTATATAATGTTTACAAATAAAATGTGTTATATTTTAAGTGTTGATGTCAATGTTCTAAAAAATGTGCATAAGTGTTTATTAACACTTG